>DASWBF010000056.1:0-12298 GCA_036390735.1 Mycobacterium sp.
AGGTCGACGGCATCCGTGTGGACCATCCCGACGGCCTCTCGGATCCCACCGGCTACCTGACCTGGCTTCGGGAGATCACCGGCCCGCAGACGTGGATCGTCATCGAGAAGATCCTCGCCGTCGACGAACCGCTGGATCCGACACTTCCGGTGGCGGGCACCACCGGATATGACGCGCTGCGCGAAATCGGTGGGCTATTGGTCGATCCCACCGGCGAACCGGCGCTCACCGCGCTGTCCGATTCCGCCGGGACCGACTATGCGGCGATGCCGACACTTGCCCGCGAACTGAAGGCCGCGGCGGTGACGGGCACGCTGGCCAGCGAACTGCGCCGACTGTGCCGGGCCATAGTGAGAGTGACGGGCGGGGACCACCCGCAATTGCCCGGCGCGGTGGCCGCGCTAATCAGCCGGATCCCTGTCTATCGTTCCGACTACGTGTGCCTGTCGTCGGTGATGCCGACGGCTCTCGCCGAAACCATCGAGGCCGCACCGGAACTCGCAGTGCCGCTGGAGATCGTCGCGGCCGCGACGTCCTTCGACGAACCCGCCGTGCGTCTGCAGCAGCTATGCGGCGCGGCGACAGCCAAGTCGATGGAGGACTGCCTGTTCTACCGGGACGAGCGACTGGTGTCGCTCAACGAGGTCGGCGGCGAACCGACCCGGTTCGGGGTGAGCGCGGCTGAATTTCATCAACGCGCGGCCGACCGGGCGCGGTTGTGGCCGTCGGCGATGACGACGCTGTCCACCCACGACACCAAACGCGGGGAGGACGTGCGGGCCCGGATCGGGGTGCTGTCGCAGGTGCCGTCGCTGTGGGCGGAGTTCGTCGGCGGCTGGGAGCAACGCGCGGCGTGCCCCGACCCCGCGACCGGATTGTTTCTGTGGCAGAACATCTTCGGCGTCTGGCCCGTCAACGGCACCGTGACCCCCGAACTGCGCAGGCGACTGCATGGCTACGCGGAGAAGGCAATCCGCGAGTCCGCCTCGCACACGTCGTGGAACGACCCCGACGAGCACTTCGAGTCTGCGGTGCACCGTTGGCTGGACACCGTCATCGAGGGCGACATCGCCGCGGAGCTCACGGGTGTCGTCGCGCGGCTCGACCCGCACGCCCGCAACGACGGGCTGGCGCAGAAGCTGCTGCAGCTCACCGCACCCGGGGTGCCCGACGTGTACCAGGGCACCGAGTTGTGGGAGGACAGCCTCGTCGATCCCGACAACCGGGGCCCGGTCGACTACGCGGCTCGCCGGGTCGCGCTCACCGATCTCGACCACCCCAAAATGCGGGTCACCACGGCGGCGCTGCGGCTGCGGCGTCGTCGCCCTGACACATTTCTGGCCGGTGGCTACCGGCCAGTCCTGGCCAGCGGCCAGGCCAGTAACCACGTCGTCGCATTCAGCCGCGGTGACGACGTCGCTGTGGCGGTCAGTCGGTGGACGCTACAGCTCGAGGAAATCGGTTGGGGCGACACGGAACTCTCCCTGCCCACCAGCCGGTGGACCGACGTGCTGACCGGTCGGCAGTGGGAGCACCGCGTTTCGGCGGTGGAGTTGTTCGGCGAGTTGCCGGTCGCGCTGCTGGAGCGGACGGATGCCTGATTCTCTTCGCGCAAGCGGCTCATCGCAGCCTGAGTTCGCGGTGTGGGCACCGCTTCCCGATCAGGTGAGGCTGGACGTGGACGGCACGCTGCACCCGATGCGGCGCGGGGACGACGGCTGGTGGCGCGCCACCGTCGACGCGGCGCCCGACGCACGCTACGGGTTCGTCCTCGACGACGACCCGACGGTGCTGCCGGACCCGCGCTCGCCGCGGCAGCCCGACGGCGTGCACGAGCGGTCACAGCTGTGGTCGCCCTCCCCCGACGCATGGACCGACCAGGACTGGCGTGGCCGCTCGATCGAGGGTGCCGTGGTCTACGAGTTGCACATTGGCACGTTCACCGATGAGGGCACGCTGGATTCGGCGATCGGCAAGCTGGACTACCTCGTCGACCTCGGGGTGGAGTTCGTCGAGCTGATGCCGGTCAACGCATTCGCGGGCACTCACGGCTGGGGGTACGACGGCGTGCTGTGGTACGCGGTCCACGAGCCGTACGGCGGTCCGGACGCGCTGGTGCGGTTCGTCGACGCCTGCCACCGGCGGGGGCTGGGCGTGCTGATCGACGCCGTGTTCAATCATCTTGGCCCGTCGGGTAATTACCTGCCCCGGTTCGGCCCGTATCTCTCGTCGGGCAGCAATCCGTGGGGCGAGGGACTCAACCTGTCCGACGCAGACGCCGACGAGGTGCGCCGCTACATCATCGACTGCGCGCTGAGCTGGATGCGCGACTTCCACGCCGACGGGCTGAGGCTCGACGCCGTGCATGCGCTGGTGGACACCACCGCGATTCACATCCTCGAAGAGTTGTCCGCCGAAACCGACGCGCTCGCAGAACAATTGGGCAGGCCGCTGTCGCTGATCGCCGAGAGCGACCCGAACGACCCGCGGCTCATCACGCCGCGCGAGGCCGGCGGCTACGGCATGACCGCGCAGTGGGACGACGACATCCATCACGCTATCCACGCCGCGGTGTCGGGTGAACGTCAAGGCTATTACGGTGATTTCGGATCGCTGGAGACGCTCGCGACTACGTTGCGCAACGGCTACTTTCACGCCGGCACGTACTCGTCGTTCCGCGGCCGCCGCCACGGCAGGCCGCTGGACAAGAATGCCATTCCCGCCACCCGCCTGATGGCCTACACCTGCACTCACGACCAGGTCGGCAACCGTGCGGTCGGCGACCGCCCGTCGCAGAACCTGGACTTCGGCCAGCTCGCGGTCAAGGCCGCGCTGGCTCTCGGATCCCCCTACACCGCAATGCTTTTCATGGGTGAGGAATGGGGATCTTCGCGCCCGTTCCAATTCTTCACTTCTCACCCCGAGTCGGAGTTGGCCAGGGCGACAGCCGAGGGCCGCAAGGCCGAGTTCGCCCATCACGGCTGGGACGCTGATGACATGCCGGATCCTCAAGACCCGCAGACGTTTTCGCGGTCCAAGCTCGACTGGGATGAAGCCGGCATCGGTGACCATGCGCGGTTATGGGAGATCTACCAACGGCTGATCGCGCTGCGCCACGCGGAACCCGACCTGGCCGTCCCGTGGCTTGAGCACCTGTCCGTCGAGTACGACGAGGACAAGCAGTGGGTGGTGATGCGACGGGGCGCCCTGTCGATCGCGTGCAACATCGGGACGAATCCCGTCGCGGTGCCGGTCAGCGGTGAGGTGGTGCTGGCGTGGGGTGAGCCCGTTGTCGAAGGGTCTCGAACCACGCTGCCGGGCCACTCGTTTGCGATCGTGCGAACTGTCAAGTCTTGATACGCGACCCCACGCCTGTGGATAACGCGTTGCCGCGAAATCCCACACCGGCTTCGTTGGACCCGACCGCCGCATGGTGAAAGCGCTGAGCCAGGTCCGGCTCGGGCCCCGACCGAAGCGTCCGCTTCTCGCGGCGACCATGGTCGCACTTCTTGACGTGCTGAAGGGCCTCAAGCAGGGAAGCACGGTGGCTCTGCTCTTGACACGGCCAGGAAAGGGCCCGGTCTCGTACGCCGATCGGCAGTGGGCGACATTGCTCGCAGAGGTCGCCGCAGAGATCGGCGTGCCCATAGAACCCGTCTTTCGCGCCAACGACGAGTCGTTGGTGCAGGTCGAAACCACAATCAGAGCGGCCAGTTAAGTGCTACCATGTGCTACATGGAGCGGATCGGGCTGCGTGAGCTACGACAGAACGCGAGCCGCTACATCGCCCGCGTAGCGCAGGGGGAAACCGTCGAGGTGACCCAACGAGGCCGTCTGGTGGCCCGCATCGTGCCGGCCGTCGACGACCCGTGGGAAGACCTGATTCTCCGCGGCGAGGTTATTCCTGCGACGTCGTCGGAAGACTTGCTCGACGAGGCTCCGGTCGACTACGGCTTCGACGCGTCCGCGGCGCTACAGCGCTTGCGCGCTGACGAACGCTAATGCAGGTGTACTTGGATACGTCAGCGTTGTTGAAGCTGATCGTTAAGGAACCGGAATCCTCAGCGCTGGAAACCTATCTGGGTGGATTTCAATCCGATACGCGATTCACCGCTGCTCTCGCCCGCGCCGAACTGGTTCGGGCCGTTGCGCGAAGGGAGTCGACGGCCAGCGTCGAGCATGCCCGCCGTGTCCTCGGCAGGCTGGATCTCGTACCTCTGACGAATAGACTCCTCGACGCAGCCGCCGCGATGACGCCGCAGGCACTCAGAACTCTTGACGCAATCCACCTCGCCGCTGCGATGACCGCACCAGATCTTCGGGCGGTGGTCACCTATGACAGGCGACTCGCGGATGCTGCTGCAGCCCATGGGATTCCGGCGGTGAATCCCGGTGTGAGCACTACGGGTTGATCAAATACCGATACGCCGGCGAGTCGGGTGCCAGCACCTCGACCTCCATGTCGGACGCCTCCATGCGGGTGAGCAGCCCGTCGTAGTCCTCGGCCGAGCCCATCTCGATGCCGACTAGCGCCGCCCCGGTTTCGCGGTTGTTGCGCTTGACGTACTCGAACAACGTGATGTCTTCGTTGGGCCCCAGCACCTGGTCGAGGAAGCGACGCAAGGCGCCCGGCTCCTGCGGGAAGTCGACCAGAAAGTAGTGCTTGAGGCCGAGGTGCACCAGCGACCGCTCCAGAATTTCGCCGTAGCGGGACACGTCGTTGTTGCCGCCGGAGATCAGGCACACCACCGTCGAACCCGGCTCCACGACATCGTTTTCCCGCAGCGCAGTCACCGACAGCGCGCCCGCAGGCTCGGCGATGATGCCCTCGTTTTGGTACAGGTCCAACATGGCGGTGCAGACCGCGCCCTCGTCGACCGTCGTCACCGACACCATGTCGCCGGCCGCCGCCAGCGCCGCGTAGGTCAGCGTGCCCGCCCGGTTGACTGCGGCACCGTCGACGAACTGGTCGACGTGCTCCAGGGTCACCGGCTCGCCGGCCGCCAACGCAGCCATCATCGCGGCCGCGCCGGCGGGCTCGACGCCCAGCACCGAGGTGTTCGACGTCCTCTCGGCGAGATACGTGGTGATGCCGGCGATGCACCCGCCACCGCCGACGGGCACGATCACGAGGTCGGGTTCTCCCCCGCAAGCGGGAGGTGCCCCCACGTCGAGTTGATCGAGGATTTCGGCGGCGATCGTGCCCTGGCCAGCCATCGTGCGCAGGTCGTCGAACGGCGGCACGAGCGTGGCGCCGGTTCGCGCCACATCCTCGAGCGCGGCGGCTGCGGCAAGGTCGTACGTCGAACCCACAGCGATCAACTCGACGAATTCACCACCGTGGTAGCGGATGCGGTCGCGCTTCTGCTTGGGGGTCTTGCGCGGCACGTACACACGACCATTGATCTGCATCGACCGGCACGCGTGCGCAAAACCCTGCGCATGGTTGCCGGCCGACGAGCACACCACGCCGGCCACCCGTTCCTCGTCTGACAACTGCATCAGCAGGTTGTACGCGCCACGCAGCTTGTAGGACCGCACCGACTGCAGATCTTCGCGCTTCAGATACACCGTCGCCCCGGTCATCGCGGAGAGCCGCTCGCTGAGCTGCAGCGGGGTCGGCGCGACGACCCCGGAGATTCGCTTGACCGCCGCGTCGATGTCGGCCGCACACAGCGGCCCGTCGCGGTCGATCAGGTTCACTTCAGCGGACACCGGTCAATGGTGCCATGCGCCGAGGCAACACCGCAGGTCAGTCCACCCTAGTGAGGACGAAAACCGGGATCTGGCGGTCGGTCTTCTTCTGGTAGTTCGCGTAGTCGGGCCACGCCTGCACCGCGCGCTCCCACCAGACGGCCTTCTCGTCGCCGAAGACCTCACGCGCCTCGTAGTCGTGGGTTTCCGCGCCGTCCTGCAATTCGACACGTGGATTGGCCTTGACGTTGTGATACCAGACCGGGTGCTTCGGGGCGCCGCCAAGCGAAGCGACGATCGCGTATTCGCCGTTGTGCGAGACGCGCATCAGCGGGGTTTTACGCAGCTTGCCGGACATGGCTCCGACCGTGGTCAGCAGAATCACCGGCTTCCCCTGCATCAGGGTGCCCTCGGTTCCGCCGGATTCCATGTACTTCTCGGCGTTCTCGCGGGCCCAATCAGACGTACTCGGAGCGTATTCACCAGATAGAGGCATGACCAAAGATTAGGCGCTTGACGTGCGCGCGGAATTTCAACCGGCGTTTCGGTTGTCCGAAACCTAGGTCAGGGACTACCCTGAACCTATGACGACGGTGGAGCACATCCGTTCGATCGCCTCATCGAACACGGTGACGATCGCCGGTGTGCCGTGGCCCCGATACAAGGTGCTCGCACTGCTGGTGAGCCTTCTCGTGGCGCTGGTCGTCGGCGTCGTGACCATGTCCACCGGCGCGGCGGTTCTCACTGGCGCCGGCGCCGGCACGCTGGTCTGGCTGGCGTTGGGCAGCGCGCAGAATTACCGCCACTAGGCTGCCTCGCAGTAACACGGGCCACACCTGTATCGCCGAGCAACCATGTGTGTGCGTCGCAGAAGCGATAGCGCATGCGATATCACCGCCGGACATCAGAGGTGGACGTGCTGACGTCGCGCTACTCAAGCATGTGGCTGGTGCACCGACGGGCCGGGTTCGTCGGCGTACAGTTCCTCGATCTCGGTCGCATACTTTTCGGCGATCGGTCGCCGTTTGAGTTTCATCGTCAGCGTGATCTCGTCGCCGCCAGGCTCCCAGAACGTCGGTAACACTTGGAAGCGTTTGATCTGCTCGACCCGGGAGAGCTTGCTGTTGCCTTCGGCGATTCCCGCGGCGATCTGGCCGATCACATCCGGATCGGCGGCGAGTGTCTCCGCCGATGCGTCGGGCAGTCCGCGCTGTGCGGCGTACGGAACTGCCGACTCGGCGTCGAGCACGACGAGCGCGGTGTTGTAGGGACGGGCGTCGCCTAACGCGATGATCACCCCGATCAGCGGGCACGCGGCCTTGATCGTGTTCTCGATGTTGGCCGGAGACATGTTCTTGCCCCCCGCGTTGATGATCAGCTCTTTCTTGCGGTCGACGACGCGAAAATAGCCGTCGGCGTCCATGTCGAGGATGTCGCCGGTGTGCAGCCAGCCGTCGGAATCGATTGCCTCTGCGGTCTTTTCGGGCTCCTTGCGGTAGGCCTTCATCACCAGCGGACCGCGAACCAGAAATTCGCCGTCGTCGGCGATCTTGCTTTCCAGACCGGGCAGCAACTTGCCAACGGTGCCGAGCCGCGCATCGCGTGGATGACTGACCGAGGCGACGTTGCTCAGCTCCGACATGCCCCAGACCTCTGCAATCGAATACCGATACCTGCAAAGAAACCCAAGGTCTCCTTCGGGATCGGCGCGGCGCCCGAGACTGCCCACCGCAGTTGATCCAGCCCGAGCTTGGCTCGCAGCTTGGACAGCACCAGCTCGTCGGCCTGCGCCCATTCCGCCGCGATGTCATCGGGGACCGGGCCGTCGGCAATCACAGCGGCGGCCTTCTTGGCCGCGACCGCCAGACCCCACTGCAGGCCCTGGCGCTTCGTCTCGTCGGGTTCGTTCGCCGCCGCGAATTCTATTGCCGCCTTGAGCTTCTCCCATACCCGCGGCACCGCCCCCCAGATCGTCGGCCGCACATCTGGCAGCGCCCCCGCGATCGCCCTGGCATCCGACACCGTGGTCACCTGGGTTCCGAACACCTCTTGCAGGTACAGGCAGCCCATCCGGTCGGCGATGTGCGCCGACGGAAGGAACGACGTGATCCGGTCACCGAATTCGATGCCGAGCACCTCATCCAGAGCGAACGCCTCGAACAGCAGACTCGCGTGCGTCATCTCCACGCCCTTGGGGTTTCCGGTCGCCAGACGTGTAGATCAACGTGATGACATCGTCGGCTTGCACTGCGCGCCAGGCGGATTCGAAGTCGAAATCGGCCGCCCCGCCCGCCAGCATGTCGTCAAGCGATGTCGCGCCCTCCGGTGACCCGTCGATGCAAACGATGTGCTCGAGGGCCGCGCCGCTGGCCTTCATCCGGTCGACGTACTGCTCCTCACAGATCACCACCTTCGTCCCGGCGTTGTCGAACAGATACGTCAACTGCTCGGGCGCCAGCGTGTTGTACACCGAGAACGATGTCGCGCCCAGATGCTGTGCGCCGACGTCGAGTGGGTAGAACTCGACGCGGTTGGCCATCATGAGCGACACCGTGTCGCCGCGCTGCACACCCAAGGCCGCTAACCCCGCCGCGACCCGTCGCACCTGGCCGACGTAGTCGCGCCAGGTCAAGGTCTGCGCGTCGCCCGGAGTTCGCAGGGCGACTGCGTCCGGATCTATTGCTGCGGTTCGCTGAAAGGCTTCGCAGAGAGTGGTCGGTCGCTCGGTCATGACGGGTAGCGTACGGCGAAGATGATGGACAACAGCGGAGAACAGCAGCGGTCGCACGAAGACGTCGTGCGCCGGACCGAGCAGCTGGCGAAAGAGGCCGAACAACGACTGCCGGCATGGCTTCGACCCGGCAACCCGGAGAGCCGCTGGCCCGTGCTCGCCGCGCTGATCACCGCGATCGTCATGCAGCGCGCGATCCCCGAGCGCTACACCGTGGTGCCCCGCTGGCCGCTCGTCGCGATGGAAGCGCTACTGGTTGTCGTCCTGTTGGTCACCAACCCAAATCGCCTCACCCGCCCGACCAAAGTGGGCAAAGCCGCCAGCCTGCTGCTACTCGCCGCGATCACCATCGACAACACCGCGTCCGCGATCGTGCTGGACTACCACATTCTGACGGGGAAGGTGAGCAATGACCCCGCGGTGCTACTGGGCAGTGGCGCGGCGGTGTTCATCACCAACATCATCGTGTTCGGAATCTGGTACTGGGAGATCGACCTCGGCGGGCCGTTCGCCCGCGCCGGCGTGAAGGAGCGGGATCCCAAGCGCGTCTACCCGGATTTCATGTTCCCGCAAATGGATGACCGCCGGTTGGCACCACCGGACTGGGAGCCCCGGTTCTTCGACTACCTCTACGTCAGCCTGACGAACGTGATGGCGTTCTCCCCCACCGACACAATGCCGTTGACGCACCGGGCCAAAGCGATGATGACCGTGCAGGCGCTGGTCGCGGTGTCGACGATCGCGCTGGTGTTCGCCCGCGCCGTCAACGTGCTGAGCTAGTAGGGCCCGTGATGAGGATCGACGCCAGCGGTCTCACACCGATCGAGCAGACCGCGTTCCTGACGCTGTACGCCCGCGCGCTTGACAGCCGTTGGCACCATCCGATTCTGGGCGACGCGCTGGCCGACGAGACCGCCGGCAAGATCGACTACGACTTCGACGGCATCGGAATCGTTTCCAGCGTGGTCTGCCAGACCGCACTGCGCGCGAAGATGCTCGACGAGCGCGCGAACCAATTCGTCAGGAAGCATCCCGACGCGGTCGTGGTGGACTTAGGCGCCGGCTTGGATAGTGCCGTGTTCCGGGTCGATCCGCCACCGACAGTGGACTGGTACAGCGTCGACCTGCCGGGTGTCATCTCGCTGCGGGATGAGACGTTGCCTGCCCGCCCCGACGCACACTCCGTCGCCGCCTCGCTCGCCGAGCCGCACTGGGCTGACGCAATCCCCGGGAACCGGCCGACATTCCTGTTCGCCGACGGTCTGTTGGCGTTTCTGAGCGAGCCAGTGATCATCGCGTTGTTCCGCTCGCTCACTGATCAGTTCCGCAGCGGCGAGCTGGCCTTCAACGACTACGGCCACATCGGCTGGTTCAGCAAACTTGCGGTCCAGCTTGCGCCGCAGAAGATGTTCAACGACGTGGCGATGCAATGGGGTTATCCGGGTTTCAAGGACGCGCACCACCCCGAGTCGTGGAATCCGAAGCTGCGATTGGTCGAGGAGACGAGCCTTGCGGGACAGCCGGAGGTCGATCTCTTCCCGGCGTGGCTGCGGGTCAGCACCCGGATCTCTGCGCGCATCCCGGCGATGGCGCGCAAGGCGCGCATCTTGCGCTACCGGTTCTAGAGCACCACCGCGCCGGTGCCTAACTGCTCAAACAGCCTGGGCCCAGCAGCGCCTTCAGGTCGCCCATCAGCGCCGACGACGGTGTCACCCGCAACGACTGATCGAGCTCGAGCGTCGTGACCCGATCCCCGCTGACCAGCCGCAAGTGCACCTGCGCGGTACCGGGGTGACGGGCGAGCACCTGCTTGAGCGCGGTGACCTTGTCGAGCGTGCACTGGCGGGTGGGCAGGCTCACCGCCAGCGGCCGGTTCGCTACGGCGTTCGAAAAGTCCGGCACCACAAGGTCGTCCGCGACCAACCTGATCCGGTCGTCCTGAATCTTCACCCTGGCGCTGACGAGAACCACCGCGTCGTCCACGATCTCGGTACCGTACGTCGAGTAGGTGTGCGGGAAGAACCACACCTCGATGCCACCGGTCAGATCCTCCAATTGAGCTGACGCCCAGGGCAATCCATTCTTGTTGACGCGACGGTTCACCGAGGCCAGGATTCCGCCGACGCGGACTCGCGTCTCGTTCGGCACGTCGCCGTCGAGGATCGCGGGAATCTGGGAATCCACCTGGCCGGCGAGCAGGTGCGCGACGCCGTTGAGCGGATGCCCGGACACATACAGCCCCAACATCTCCCGCTCCAGGGCAAGCTTGTGCTTGTCGTCCCAGTCGTCGTCGGGCACCTTGATCGAGAACACCGCGTCGGTGGTGGCGTCGCCGGCCCCGAACAGGTCGAACTGGCCCATCGCCTCGGCCTTCTTCGTGCCCAGCACCGAGTCCACGGCATCGGTGTGTACCAGGAAGAGTCCCTTGCGCGGGTGGCCGAGCGAGTCGAATGCACCGGCCTTGATCAGCGACTCCGTGACCTTCTTGTTGCACCCCGCGATGTCGATCTTGTTCAGGTAATCGGAGAAATCGGTGAATTTGCCTTGGTCGCCGCGGGTTCGGATGATCGAGCCCACGACGTTCGCGCCGACGTTGCGCACCGCACCCAGTCCGTAGCGGATGTCGGCGCCCACCGACGCGAAGTTCAAACCCGACTCGTTGACGTCCGGCGGCAGCACCGTGATGCCCAACTTGCGGCAGTCGGCCAGGTACACCGCGGCCTTGTCCTTGTCGTCGCCCACCGAGGTCAACAGGCCGGCCATGTACTCGGCCGGATAGTTGGCTTTCAGGTACGCAGTCCAGTACGACACCATCGCGTATCCGGCGGCGTGGCTCTTGTTGAACGCGTAGTCGGCGAACGGCAGCACGGTGTCCCAGAGCGCTTTGATGGCACCGGCGGAAAAACCGTTGGCGCGCATGCCCTCTGCGAAGCCCTCGCGCTCCTTGTCGAGCACTTCACGCTTCTTCTTGCCCATGGCCTTGCGCAGGATGTCGGCCCGGGCCAGTGAGTACCCGGAGACCTTCTGCGCGATGCGCATGATCTGTTCCTGGTAGACGATCAAGCCGTACGTCTCGGCGAGGATTTCGAGCAGGGGTTCGGCCAGCTCGGGATGGATCGGTTTGACGGACTGGCGCCCGTTCTTGCGGTCGGCGTAGTCGTTGTGGGCGTTCTGGCCCATCGGGCCGGGCCGGTACAGCGCGATCACCGCGACGATGTCCTCGAAACCGGTGGGCTGCATGCGGCGCAGCAGGTCGCGCATCGGACCGCCGTCGAGTTGGAACACGCCGAGAGTGTCGCCGCGGCCCAGCAGCTCGAAGGTCGGCTTGTCGTCCAGCGGCAGCGACTCCAGATCGACGTCGATTCCCTTGTTGGCCTTGATGTTGTCGATCGCGTCGCCGATGATCGTCAGGTTGCGCAGGCCCAGGAAATCCATCTTCAGCAGGCCGATGCGCTCGACGCCCTTCATGTCGAACTGGGTGGTGACGTCGGCGGTGTTGCCCCGGAACAGCGGCACCAGCTCGGTCAGCGGCTGCGGGGCGATCACCACGCCCGCCGCGTGGGTCGAGGCGTGCCGGGTGGTGCCCTCCAGCCGCCGCGAGACGTCGATCAGCTCCTTGACCCGCGGGTCCTTCGCGTAGGCGTCCTGCAGCGGCGGCGACTCCTCGAGCGCCTTGTCGAGGGTCATCTTGAGGTCGAAGGGGATCATCTTGGCGATGCGGTCGACCTCGCCGTAGCTCATGTCCATCACCCGGCCGACGTCGCGCACCACCGCCTTCGCCGCCATCGTGCCGAAAGTGGCGATCTGCGACACCGACTGAGCGCCGTATTTCTTCTTCACGTACTCGATGACCCGGTCGCGGCCGTCCTGGCA
>DASWBF010000057.1:0-2843 GCA_036390735.1 Mycobacterium sp.
ACTTCGAGCTGTTCACCGGCGCGGTATTTCGCGCCCCGGTGGCGTTGACGCCGGGGCAACGATCGGGCCGCACATTCTCCCTGGATGACCCGAAGCTCGACGCGGCCAGGCACTAACCTCGCCCTTTCGCGTGACTCGTGATCTTGCGGTGGTGACACGGCGGTAAATGCACGGAAGTGCCTGTCCTGCACGGGAAACTGAGCTTGTCGAGAGTCCAGTTCGGTCCGAGCGGGAAGGCACTCCGTAGGTGAAGCATACGACGGCGTTGCGGCAGTTGCAGGTCTCGGCCTCCGGGGAGGGGCTTGTGTCGCGCGGCGGGATCGCGCTGCTGGCCGGCACGGCCCGGGTCGCTGGCATTGAGGATGAGCTGCGCACGGCGCTGGCGCCGTGGCGACGGCCCCGCGCAGTGCACGACCCGGCCACGGTTGTGACCCAACTCAGCTACGCCTTGGCCGCCGGCGGCGACTGCCTGGCTGACATCGCAATGTTGCGCGACGCGACGGCCATCGTTGGTGCGGTGCCGAGTGATCCGACGGTGTCGCGGGTGATCGACGACCTGGCCGCCGGCGGCCAGCAGGTGCTGGACGCGATCGCCGACGCGCACGCCGCAGCCCGCGCCCGGGTCCATGCCGCTGGCGGCGGACCGGCCGGGACCGGGCCGGATGGGCTGGTGCCGTTGGACATCGACGCCACGCTGGTGAGCGCACACTCGGACAAGGAAGACGCCCGGCCGACCTATAAGCGCGGCTTCGGCCACCATCCGGTCATGGCGTTCCTCGACCACGGCGCCGGTGGCACCGGTGAGGCGCTGGCCGGGCTGCTGCGACCGGGCAACGCGAACGCGAACAACGCCGCCGATCTGCTCACCACCCTCGACCTGGCCCTGACACAGCTGCCGGACACGCTGCGCGGTCAGGTGCTGATCCGCTGCGACGGCGGCGGTTACTCGCACAAGTTCTTCGCCGGCGTCATCGACCGGAAGCTGGAGTTCTCCGTTGGCTGGCAAGCCAATCTCGATGTCGCCGACGCGATCACACTGCTGCCCGAGACCGCATGGACCCCGGCCTATGACAGCGACGGACAACCCCGCGAGGGAGCCGACGTCACCGAACTGAGCGGCCTGCTCGAGTTGACCGGCTGGCCAGCCGGCACCCGCGTGATCGCCCGCCGCGAAGTGCCGCACCCCGGCGCGCAGCTGCGACTGACTGATGTCGAGGGCCGGCGGATCACCTGCTTCGCGACCAACACCACCCGCGGGCAACTCGCCGACCTCGAACTGCGGCACCGTCGCCGCGCCCGCGTCGAAGACAGGATCCGCTGCGCGAAAGACACCGGCCTGACCAACCTTCCGCTGCACGACACTGCGTCCAACCGAGTCTGGCTCGCCCTCGTGCTACTCGCCGTCGACCTGCTCACCTGGACCCAGACCCTCACCCTCACCGGACCACTGCGCGCCGCGGAACCCAAGACCCTGCGCCACCGGCTGCTCGCCGTCGCCGCGCGCATCGCGCACACCGGGCGGCGAACCCACCTGCGCCTGGACCGGCACTGGCCCTGGGCAGCGACCCTCGCCACCGCGATCGCGACACTGCAGGCGATCCCCGACCCCACCTGAACCTCAACACCTGACCCGACGACACGAGGACCCGGAAACAACGCATCGGCGCGACCGCCGACGACCCGCCACACCCGAGCAACGAAAATGCCCGCCGCACCACTCACCGCGACCCATCACCAAGATCATGAAAGATTGAGGCTAAGCTCAGCTCGGCCTATCGCGCCCGTATCGCCGCAACGCCTTCGGCGTTGCGGCGACCGGTGTGAGAAATAGCGGGCTATCGGGACGCAAGCGTCTCGATCATCAGGGCCTAATGTTTTGATTCACACTGAAGAGGTTATTCGGGTCGTACTTGCGCTTGACATCAACTAGACGCTCGTAATTGCCCTTGTAATTGTCCTCGATGCGGTGCTGGTCGTCTTCGGCCATGAAGTTGATGTAGCCGCCCGCTTCGGAGTGTGGTGCGGTGGCCGCGTAGTAGTCCTTGACCCACTGGATGTTGGCCTCGTTGTCAGCCGGATCGGGCCACATTCCGGCAATGACGGTCGCGAAAGTCGCGTCGCGATAGGCGAATGCCGTCGCGTCGCCCGCGACGCGGTGACAGGCACCGTTGATCGGATAGATGTGCATGGTCGAGTTGACTGCCGGCACCTTCGGCCCATAGCGGAGGTGCGCGTCGATCGCTTCGTCGGTCAGTTCGGTGTTGAAATTAGCCTTCCAGTAGTGCTGCAGGCCGGGCGGAACCAGCGCGTCGAATGCGCTATTGAGCATGGGGTACGGCATCGGACCGACCATCTCCGCCACGATCGGCGCCACGTCGCGGATCGGTTGAATCGCCTTCTCGCCTTCGTCCAATGGGCCGGCCCAGCACGCGACAAACGCAATGAACGGTTCGCCGTGCCGGTCTTCCGGAATGAACGGCAATGGCGGGGCGATCTGGAAGGCAGGGAACCCGCCGAGCTGCTCGGGAGCGTCAAGAATGAATTCCCGGTAGAACCGGAGTAGGTCTCCCGCGCGATCTAGCTCGAAGAAGATCGGGCCACCGAAGATGTCCTTGACCGGACTGAGCCGGAACTCAAACGAGGTGACGACGCCGAAGTTGCCGCCTCCCCCGCGCAACGCCCAGAACAAATCGTCGTTTTGGGTTTCACTTGCGATGACGAGCTGACCATCCGCAGTTACTACGTCGGCCGAGATGAGGTTGTCACAAGAAAGGCCCAGACTCCGGTCTAGATAGCCGATACCCCCACCGAGGGTTAGGCCGCCCACACCGGTGGTCGAAATG
>DASWBF010000058.1:0-4751 GCA_036390735.1 Mycobacterium sp.
TACCGCCGCTGCGCGGAAAGCTCGGTCTGGCCGTGGCGCAACAACAACAGCCTGGTTGGCGCTCCTTGCGCGCCCGTCCAGCGGGCCGGGGACGGCGTATCCTCAAGTACGGCCGCGGCGT
Organism: Mycobacterium sp.; assembly: GCA_036390735.1. Taxonomy (GTDB): domain Bacteria; phylum Actinomycetota; class Actinomycetes; order Mycobacteriales; family Mycobacteriaceae; genus Mycobacterium. The sequence continues at coordinate 122 of DASWBF010000058.1, forward strand.
CCATCGCCTCGTTCGCGAGATGGTCGGCGTGCGAATTCTTTTCGCGCGGAATCCAACTGAACGAGATGCGCTCGAATCCTGACGCGAGCCGACGCGCTTCCTGATGCAGCTGCGCAAGATCCGGGTGCTTGACCTTCCAGCGTCCCGACATCTGCTCGACGACCAGCTTGGAGTCGAGAAACGCGTCGACGTCGCTGGCCCCGAGGTTCGCGGCCTCGGTGAGACCCGCGATCAGCCCGCGATATTCGGCGACGTTGTTTGTGGCGGTGCCGATGGCCTCCTTGATCTCGGCCAGGACCGTCGAATGATCGGCCGACCACACCACCGAGCCGAAGCCCGCGCGACCGGGGTTGCCGCGCGACCCGCCGTCGGCTTCGACGATCACCTTCATGTGACCCTCAACAGGATTGCGCGGCATTCCGGGCATCGCAGCACGTCGTCGTCGGCCGCCGCCGAAATCCGGGCCAGCTCACCTCGATCCAGTTCGATGCGGCACGCCCCGCACCGCTTGCCCTGCAGCAGCCCCGCGCCGACACCGGCCGACGAGCGCTGACGCTCGTACAGCGCAACGAGTTCGAGGTCCAGACTCGCGACGAGTTCCGCCCGGCGCCAGCCGCGGTCCTCGGTGATGCTGTCGAACTCGGCCAATGCCTCGTCGAGCCCCTGCTGCACCGAGGCCAGCTCGGCGTGCCGCTCCTCGATCGCGGCGAGCTCGCGGGCCTGGTCGAGCTGCAGCTCCTCGCGGCGCTCCATCACCTCCAGCAGTGAATCCTCGAGGCTCGCCTGACGTCGCTGCAACGTCTCCAACTCGTGCTGTAAGTCGTTCAGCTGCTTGGCATCTGTCGCCGCCGAGGCCAGAAGCGAACGGTCCCGCTCCTCGCGCTGCCGCACCGCGTCGATCTCCGTCTCGAAACGATTGACCTGAGTCTGCAGATCCTCCAGCGCCAACTGCAGCGCGGCGAGACGGTCGTTGGCCGCGCGTTGCTCGGCTTGGATCTCTTCATATCGGGCGATCCCGGGCAGACGCGCGCGGCGGTGCGCGATGAGCGCCAGTTCGGCATCGATCTCGACGATGTCGGCCAGCGAACGTTGTTGGTCAACAGCAGCTTTCATCACGTCACGTCCTCAATGTTCCATGGGTCGGTGCGGGTGTCCGACACCCGCACCGTCAGCGAGGGGCCGAAGTGGGCGCGCAACAGGTCGGCCGCCTGGGCGCACCACGGGAATTCACTGGCCCAGTGTGCAACGTCGATCAGCGCCACGTCGGACGCGCGCCGGTGTTCGTCGGCCGGGTGGTGGCGCAGGTCGGCGGTGACGTACACGTCGACCCCGGCGGCGGCCACCGTGTCGAGCAGCGAGTCGCCTGCTCCCCCGCAGACCGCGACCCGCGACACCGTCCGGTCCGGGTCACCGGCGGCCCGAACACCCCATGACGTGGCCGGAAGTGCGCGCCGGACGCGGGATGTGAACGTGCGCAACGGTTCCGGAGACGGCAGGGACCCGACGCGGCCCAGCCCCGCATCGCCTGGCAGCGGCGCCAGCGCGAACACGTCGAAAGCCGGCTCCTCATAAGGGTGTGCAGCGCGCATCGCCGCGAGCACGGCCGGCCGGGCCGCCGCGGGCGCGATCACCTCCACCCGGTCCTCGGTGACCTGTTCGACGGATCCGACGCTGCCGATGGCCGGCGTCGCGCCCTCGTGCGGCAGAAACTGACCGGTACCGGTCACGCTCCAACTGCACTGGGAGTAGTCGCCGATCTGGCCGGCACCCGCGCCGAACATCGCCGCCCGGACCGCGTCGGCGTTCTCGGGCGGGACGAACACCACCCACTTGTCCAGCGAGGGCCCGTCGAAAAGCGGTGACAGCACACCGTCCACCTCGACGCCGAGGGTCTGCGCCAGCGCGTCGGACACCCCGGGCGACGCGGAGTCGGCGTTCGTGTGGGCGGTGAACAACGCGCGGTCCGTCCGGATCAGGCTGTGCACCAGCGCACCCTTCGGCGTGCTGGCTGCGACCGTGTCGACACCGCGTAACAGCAGCGGGTGGTGTGCGAGCAGCAGCCCACCGTCGGGCACTTCGGCGGCCACCGCGACGGTTGCGTCGACGGCGACGACGACGTCGCTCACAACGTCGCCAGGATCCCCACATACCAAGCCGACCGAGTCCCACGGTTGCGCCAGCCGCGGCGGGTACGCCTGCTCTAGCACGTCGATGATGTCGCGCAGCGGCCCGCTCATCCGATGATCTCCGCGAGCGCATTGACCAGCGTCGGCCACTCCCGCCGCACCGCTGCCCGCAGATAATGTCCGTCGAGGCCGACAAACGTGTCGCATCGACGGACCGCAATCCTCTTCTTGGCCAGCCGCTTTCGCGCCAGCGGCGCCTCGGGGACTTCGAACAGCACGAACGGCGCCGACCCGTCGACCACGCGGGCACCCACTGCCTTAAGTCCGCGGCACATCTCCGCGCGCATCGTAACCATATGCGCCGCTTGCTCCTCGGCCTCCTCGACGGACAACGAATCGTTGCACGCGATCAGCGCCTCCAGCTGAAGCGTGCCGAGCGGCCAGTGCGGGCGCGTCGCGGTCAGCCGTCCCAGCAGTTCCCGTGCGCCCAGCGCGTACCCCACCCGAAGCCCCGGCAGAGCCCACGTTTTGGTGAGGCTGCGCAGCACGAGCACGTCAGGCAGCAACTCAGAAGCCAGCGACTCCCGCTCGCCGGGTACCGCGTCGGCGAAGGCCTCGTCGACCACCACCACCCGGCCGGGCCGGCGCAACCGCAGGATGTGTTCGCGTGGATGCAGCACCGACGTCGGGTTGGTCGGGTTGCCCACTACCACGAGGTCGGCCTCGTCGGGGACCTCGACGGCGTCCATACCAAACGGCGGGGCCAGCACGACGTGCTCGACGGGGACACCGGCGGCCTGCAGCGCGGCTTCGGGCTCGGTGAACGACGGCGCGAGCACCGCAGCCAGCCGTGGCTGGAGGTTCGACAACAGCGAGAAGCCCTCGGTCGCGCCGGCCAGAAGGACCACTTCGTCGTCGCGCCGGCCGTGACGTTCGGCCACGGCGGTGGTCGCCGCGCGCTCGTCCGCCTGGCTCGGGTAACGGCCCAGATCGCTCAGGCGCGCGGCCAACCGGCCGAGCAGCCACGCCGGCGGCGCCGACCCCCGCACGTTGACGGCGAAGTCCAGCATCCCGGGCAGCGCCGCTTGGTCGCCGTGATACCGCACAGGGACAATGTACGGGTGACCTCCCGGCCGCAACTCGTCATCTTCGACCTGGACGGCACGCTGACCGACTCCGCTGCCGGCATCGTGTCGAGTTTTCGCCACGCGCTTGCCCAGGTCGGCGAGCCAGTCCCCGATGATCCCGACTTGGCGGGCCTGGTGGCCGGCCCGCCGATACACCAGACGCTGCACGGCCTGGGCCTCGGCGAGAAAACCGACGCGGCGATCGCGGCGTTTCGCGCCGACTACACCGCTCGCGGATGGGTGCTGAACGAGGTGTTCGACGAGATCCCCGAGTTGCTGGCCGACCTTCGCGCCGCGGGTGTGCGGCTGGCGGTGGCCACCTCTAAGGCGGAGCCGACGGCCAGGAAGATCCTTGCGCACTTCGGGCTCGACGACCATTTCGAGGTGATCGCGGGCGCGAGCCTGGACGGCGTCCGCGCGAGCAAGGCCGAGGTCGTCGCGCATGCGTTGGCCCAACTCGACCCGCTGCCCGAGCACGTGCTGATGGTCGGCGACCGCAGCCACGACGTGCACGGCGCGTCACACCACGGTATCGACACGGTGGTCGTCGAATGGGGTTACGGTGCAGGGGATTTCGAAGATCCAGAAGTGCAGCGCCCGCTTGCCCAGGTCCCGACGGTGTCCGCGCTGCGTGAGGTGCTCGGTGTCTGACCACCTGCACGTCACGTTCGTGTGCACCGGCAACATCTGCCGGTCGCCCATGGCGGAGAAGATGTTCGCCCATCAGCTGCGCGAACGAGGCCTGCACGAACACGTCCGGGTGACGAGCGCGGGCACCGGTGACTGGCACGTCGGATCCGAGGCCGACGCACGCGCGAGCCTTGTCTTGCGTGCGCACGGCTATCCGACCGCGCATTGTGCGGCGCAGCTGGACGACGACCACTTGAGCGCGGATCTCGTTGTCGCGCTGGGCCACAACCCCGCGCGGATGCTTGCTCATCTTGGTGTGCCGGGCGAACGGGTCCGGCTGCTGCGTTCGTTCGACCCGCGGTCCGGCGCGCACGCACTCGATGTCGAGGACCCGTACTACGGCGCGCACGCCGACTTCCAGGAGACGTTCGACGTGATCGAGGCGTCGCTGCCCGGCCTGCACGACTGGGTCGACGAGCAGCTCGCCGCCCGCGGTCTGGTCGGCTGATGCGGCGCTGGGCCTTCGTGTTCCGGCCGGGCTGGATTGCGCTGGCGCTGGTGGTCGCGGCTTTCGCGTACCTGTGCTTCACGGTGCTCGCGCCGTGGCAGCTCGGCAAGAACAGCAAGACGTCTCGCGAGAACGACCAGATCGCAGCGTCGTTGACGTCCGATCCAGTGCCGGTGACTTCGCTTCTACCGCAGGCTGATTCGGCGCAGTGGCGAAGGGTCACCGCGACCGGTCACTAC
>DASWBF010000059.1:0-2098 GCA_036390735.1 Mycobacterium sp.
GCATTTTCGACCACGAAGGCATCGGCTCAGCGCGACCCAATGGCGAACCGAAATAGATGAGCGCTTCGCGGTCTGGCGTGAGGTTACCGCGCTCGACGCTGCCGCCTGAAATACCAACGCCCCAACGCTGATCCATCGCCACAGCTCCACAATCAACTGCGCCACTACATATTTCAATTAACGTGACAGTGCCCGCAGCAGGACCAGGCCGACGCCGCCGAGACGAGAAGGAGGCGGCCGCCGAAAGCGCCCGCGCCGGCGCAAAGGTCGCCCACAATCGCGAGCGCGCACAGCAACGCTAAGTCGGCGACGTGAGCCCGTGCCCGCCGTGTCGGGTCACACGCGTTCGTGTCACAGTGAACTGGGACGCGGCGACGATACCCTCGACGTAGGCGTATCCGCTGTCGCTGATCGCTGTTGGGGGAAGGTGTCCGTGAGACATAAGCACAGATTCCGCGTGCTGGCCGTGGCCGCCGTGATCGTCATGTCGGCGACCTCGATCACCATGGCGAGCGCGATGCTGCTGCGCTGCGCGGCCGCCTGCACGACAACCGTCGCTGGCAGCGCCGCGGCACCCCCACCGGCACCCGCGGCGGTCACGATCGCCCCCGCGCCGAACGCCCGCGACGTCGACCCGCTCGCCCCGGTGTCGGTGAGCGCCGCCAACGGCAAGCTGACCGAGGTGCAGATGGTCAACGACGCCGGCAAACCGATCGAGGGCATCATGACCCCCGATGACACGTCGTGGAAGCCGCTGGTGCCGTTGGGATATGGCCGCACCTACACGATCACCGCCGCCAGCCGCGGCACCGGCGGGATGGTGTCCGCGCAGGTGTCGAAGTTCACGACGTTGACGCCGGGCAACCAGGCCAAGGTCTATCTGGACACCACCTCCGGAGCGGCCCTGCAAGACGGCGGCGTCTACGGGGTCGGCGTCGTCGTGGTCGCGCACTTCGATGAGCCCGTCGCCGACCGCGCCGCCGCCGAACGGCGGCTGACCGTGACCACCTCTCCCCCGGTGGCCGGCTCGTGGTACTGGGTCGATGACCAGAACGCCCACTGGCGTCCCGAGCACTACTATGTGCCCGGCACGAAAGTCACTGTGGCCGCGAACATTTACGGTGTCGCGCTGGGCAACGGGCTCTACGGGCAAGAAGACGCCCGCGAGGCGTTCTCCATCGGCGACGCCCACGTGTCGGTCGCCGATGACGCCACCAAGCAGGTCAGCGTCTACGACAACGGGACGCTGGTGCGCACCATGCCGACGTCGATGGGGATGGGCGGCACTCAGCAGATCGGCGGGCGCACGCTGTCGTTTTGGACCCCGCCGGGCATTTACACGGTGCTCGACAAGGGCAACCCGGTGGTCATGGACTCCTCGACGTTCGGGCTGCCGATCAATTCGCGGCTCGGCTACCGCGAAACCATCAAGTACGCCACCCGCATCAGCACCGACGGCATCTATCTGCACGAGCTCGACAGCACCGTGTGGGCCCAGGGCAACACCGACACCTCGCACGGATGCCTGAACCTCAACGCCGACAACGCGATCTGGTTCTACAATTTCTCCCAGCCCGGCGATGTGGTGGAGGTCCGCAACACCGGCGGGCCGCCGCTGCAGATCGGGCAGAACGGCGACTGGACGGTCCCGTGGGACCAGTGGCGCAAGGGCAGCGCCTTGGGCTGACCACCGAGGGCGGCTATGCCCCGGCGGTCAGGAGCCGGTTTTCAGTGCGACGTTCCGGCTTTTATGTTGAGCTGCTATTACACCCTCACCTCGGACGGCACTGTCAGGTTGGTGAGCCGGGAAGGTGAGGTGGGGCAGGATCGACAATCGTGACCGCTGCAGGCTCGTCGTATAAAGGGTTGCGGTTTCCGCCCGAGATCATCAGCCATGGCGTCTGGCTGTACCACCGGTTCCCGTTGAGCTTCCGCGACGTGCAGGAGCTGATGCTCAAACGTGGTGTGGACGTGTCCTATGAGACGATCCGGGCCTGGTGCGACCGGTTCGGGCAGGAGTACGCGAACCAGCTGCGCCGTCGTGGTCGGCGGCCGGGCGACAAATGGCACCTGGATGAGGTGTTCGTCCAGATCAACG
>DASWBF010000060.1:0-3267 GCA_036390735.1 Mycobacterium sp.
CGATTTCGTCGCCGGACTGGTCAATCACTACCGTCGGGCCGCCGACGAGTGGACGGGGTCGAGTGAGCTGTCGCTGGCGTTGGCCCCGAACGCTCTGGACACTATCGCGCAGGCCCCCGATGTCCCCGTGGTCGGCACCGCGCGACCGTTCGGAACCAAGGGCTCGACGTCGCTTGGCGTGTGCGAACTCACCCACCGCGATGCTGTCCTCGGCGTCGGGACCGTCCGCTCGGTCCATATCGCAATGCCGGGAGAGTTTTCGCCGGAGCCGGATCACCCGGCGGCCGACGGGCGACCCACCGAGCTCGCCGAGATCATGGCGCTACGCGTTGAAGACGGTGCACTGTTCCAGTCGCCGAACCCGATTCTCAACAACAGCATGGGCATTGTGCACGGCGGCATCGCGGCCGCGGGCCTGGAGCTGGCGGCCTCCGCCGCGCTCAATGCCGGCCGCGCCGACGATCCGCTGAACACCGCGTCGTTGCGAGTGAACTACCTGAGGTCATTCCGCAGTGGCAGCGAATCTCATTATACCGCAGAGGTTTTCCGAGCCGGCCGTCGCAGCGGCGTCGCAGACGCGCACGCAATCGGCACAGACGGCGAAGTCGCCCTCGTCGCCCGGGTCACCGCCTACCGCTGACCGTAAGACAAGGAGGAAAAGGTGAGCACTACGCGTGAGGAAGGCTTGGCCGTGCTTCGGCGGCTGGTGCCAGATCTGCCGTTCAACGAAGACGGCGAGTTGCCGACGTCGGACAGTTTCGCGGCCGGGCTCCTCGACGAGAGCCTGGAATGCGTCTTCGGACGGGTGTGGACCCGCCCCGGACTGGATTGGCGCTCCCGAAGCCTGGTGACGCTGGGCATCATGATCGCGTTGCGCGCCGAAGGCGAACTGCGGCTGCACTTTCCGATCGCATTGCGCAACGGCCTGACCCGCGAAGAACTGGAAGAGGTCGTCTTTCACGCCGCCGCCTATGCCGGCTTTCCAGCTGCTTCCACCGCCGGTCGCATCGGACAGGAAGTGCTCGATCAGTGAAGTCGCTGACGGACAAGGTCGCGATCATCACCGGCGCCGCGAGCGGTATCGGCCGGGCGACCGCCGTTTCGTTGGCCCACCGCGGTGCCCGGATCGTCGCGGCCGACGTCAACAGCGACGGCGCCGACGCGGTGTCCGCGGAGATCGCTGCCGCCGGTGGAAACGCGGCCGGTGTCCGCTGTGATGTGTTGGACGACAATGCGTTTGACGATCTCAAGGTGTTCACTTTGGATCACTTCGGCGCCGTGGACGTCGTGATGAACAATGTCGGCGGGCTGACCCGCGGCCTTCCTGATCACCTTCCGGTGCGGGAATGGCAGCGGGTTCTCGACCTGAACCTGATGTCGGTGGTGCGCAGCAACGCGGCGTTCCTGCCGCTGCTGATCGGGCAGGGACACGGCCACATCGTCAACACGGCTTCGTTCGCGGGGTTGTTCAGCTACTCCTATGACCGGCTGCCCTACGCAGCCGCCAAGGCCGCAGTGGTCCAGCTGTCCGAGGGGCTGCATCTTTACCTACACCCTCTGGGCATCGGCGTGACCGTGCTGTCCCCGGGACCCGTCGCCACGAACATCATCGCGTCGCTGCCGCCGACCTTCGGGCCGGAAGTGCCGACACGCGGGCCTGGGGAGCAATTCACCGTGCTGGCACCCGAGGTGGTCGGCGAACAGGTCGCCGACGCGATCGTCAACGACACGTTCATGCTCTACACCCACACCGGCGTGCGTGACGTCCTCGTCGAGCGCGCCTCGGACTGGAACGCGTTCATCGCCCGGCAGACCGATGAGGTCGCCGGGCGTGCTGAATGAAAGGCGCGAAAAGTGCAGTTTTGGTCTGGCACCGCGTTCATGGACGCGACGGAAGCCGTTGCGGTGGCCGAGATGCTCGACGAGGCCGGCTACGACGGCATCGTCAGCTCCGATCACCTCATCTACCCGCGCGAGCTGAAGTCGCGGTATCCGTCGCCGGAAGGCCGGCCGGGCTGGCCTCCCGAAACGCCGTGGCCGGACTCGTGGGTGCTGATCGGGGCGATGGCGGCCGTGACGAAGCGGGTGCGGTTCTCCAACGCGGTGTACGTCGCACCTGCCCGCCCGCTGCTGGAGGTGGCCAAGCAGGTGGCGACGGCGTCGGTGGTGTCGCAGGGCCGGGTGTCGCTGGCGGTCGGAGTCGGCTGGATGCGCGAGGAATACGAGTTGCTGGGCCAAGATTTCGCCACCCGAGGCAAGCGTCTGGATGAGATGATCCCTGCGCTGCGCGCGCTGTGGCGTGGCGGCTGGGTGTCGTGGAGCGGCTACTACTACCGAGTGCCCGAGCTGATGATCGAGCCGCATCCCGTCGACCCCGTGCCGATTCTGTGCGGCGGCGAATCCGAGGCCGCGCTGCGCCGCGCGGCAGGCCTGTGCGACGGCTGGGTGGGCTACGCGTACCGGTGGGACGAAGCAATCGGCTACGTGGAGAAGCTCACGGCGCTGCGCCGTGAATACGGCCGGGAGAACGAGCCGTTCGAGATCCTGCTGGCACTGCTCGAGCCGCCCACCCCGGACCTGTACAAGCGGGCCGAAGACGCCGGGGTCACCGCGGTGATGTGCGCTCCATGGGTCGGCCAGATCGACCTCCAGCCGGGCGACCCGGAACGCTACCGGGCGCCCATCGAGCGGTTCGCCGAGACCATCATTGAGAAGGCGCAGTAGTCCGACGTGCGCGCCCGTTTCCTCGGCTAGCCGCGTCCCCCAATCGGACGACATCCGATTCGTCCGGTGCACGGCCTGAACGCCGGACAGACGCCGGCCACCTGCGCGGCAATAGTGACCTCATGCCTCAAGCACTGCGAATCACCAGCCGGACGAGCGACGCGGCTCCGCTCCCCGCCCGTCGGCTCGCGAAGGTGATCGCACTTCGACCCGGCAGCGGACGCCACGTCATCAAGCATCGTCCTCACCAGCGGACCCTCGCTCAGTCCGCGAAGCTGCACGACGTCCTCTACGAGATCCGGGGGCCGCTGCACGACCACGCGGCACGGCTGGAGGCGCAAGGCCACCGCATCCTGAAGCTGAACATCGGCAACCGGCGCCGTTCGGGTTCGACGCGCCCACCGAGATCGTCCGCGACATGATTCAGACGCTGCCGACCGCGCAGGGCTACTCCGACTCGAAGGGAGTTCTTCCGGCGCGCCGCGCGGTGGTGACGCGCTACGAGCTCGTCGAGGGTTTCCCGCGCTTCGACGTCGACGACGT
>DASWBF010000061.1:0-2763 GCA_036390735.1 Mycobacterium sp.
GGCCGCGGCGACGGTGGAGCGGATCCGGCCGCGGCGGGCGATCTGCTCAAGCCCGGCGGGCTGTGGCCGCTCGCATGTGCTGCTACCCCGGTTCTGCCTGGGCCGACGGGGTGGCGGTGATCTGGGCGGCGCTGATGGCCCGGGCCGCCGGCTGGGGGTGGCGGCGGATCACCGCGGCGGCGGGTCGTCCGGCCTCGACGGTGCGGGGCTGGCTGTCGGGTTCGACGCGCATGCCGAGCCGGTCCGGGTCGGGTTCGCGCGGCTGAAACGCCACGTGAACGCCGGCGCCGACATGGATCGTCTGGCCCCGGCCGCAAGCCGGGTCGCCGACGCGGTCGCGCAGATCGGGTCCGCGTGCGCGGCGGTGCGCCGCGGTAACCGTTGGTGGGCTGCCCGCGTTGGTCGACAGCGGCTGCGGTGATGGCGTCCGTCCCTGCAGGTTCAGCGGTGGTTGTTGCAGGCGCTGGAGGAACGGGCGGGGCAGCGACGCTACCTGTCGGGACGCCCGGTGGAGATGTCTGTGCGGGCGATGTGAGGTTTGACGGCTGCACCGTGTCGGATTGGCCGTCTTTCCAGGGTTGCCATCACAGCGCGATGACGCCGATCAAGACGATCACCGCGAGCGCGGCTCCTGGGATCAGCCACTGCTTTCGCGGGCCATTGATCCGGTGAGAAAAGCTCGGTGCTCGGTCAGTTGCCGCAGGAGCGGTTCGCTTCCGCGCAGCGGGCGCGGGTGCCGTAGGTGCGGTAGGCGATGCGGCCCGGGGCGTCGCGTCTTGACGCTCAGTGAGTTCGCGGGCGAAGTCTGCGCACCGCCGAAATCGATCTTCGGGATTTTTGGCTAGCGCCGCCGCGAAGACTGGGTCGAGGGCAGCAAGGTCGGGCAGGATGTCTGCCAGGGCCGGGGGCAGTGAGTTGAGGTGTCGACTGATGACGACCGCTGGATTGGAATGCGGGAATAGCTGTGAACCCGTCAAGAGGTGATAGGCGGTAGCGGCCAGCACGTATTGGTCGGTGCGACCATCGATATCTTCGCCCATCAGTTGCTCGGGTGCGGCATACGCGACAGTGCCAACGGTCATGTTGGTAGTGGTGAGGCCGCTGATGTCCTCGATGTCGCGGGCAATCCCGAAGTCGGCCAACAAGATTCGTTGCTCACCGTCGTCGAGAGGGGTGAGCATGATGTTCGCCGGTTTGACGTCGCGGTGCAGCAGGCCCTGCTTATGGCCATAGTCGAGCGCGCTGGCGACAGCGGTGACGATCCGCACGACTTGATCGACTGGCATTCCGGCGGGGAACCGCTCAGTGAGGAGGCGGCTCGCGTCTTGACCGTCGACAAAGTCCATCGAGAGCCACAGCTGGCCGTTGTCTTCGCCCCGGTCGTGCACGCTGACGATGTGCGGATGCCAAAGCGTGGACGCCAGGTCGGCTTCGCGGTTGAATCGGGCGCGGTACTCAGGATCAGCCGACACGTCGGCGGGAAGAATTTTTAGACCATCCCGACGAGGCAGCCTCGGGGTGCTCGGCCAGGTAAACCTCGCCCATCCCGCCTGAACCGAGCAGACGCATGATCCTGTATCCCGCGAACGTGCTACCGCCAGCTAACGGCATGGGCGGACATTACCGAACGTCGCAGGGAGCCGGTCATAGCACTTTTCACCTTCTCCCACCTTGGCTGTTTGACCGGCTTATGGTGTCTCTGACCGCGCATGCCGGGAGGCTGATGTGGAGGGCACGCCGTTCGGACGCTACCGCCTGATTGAGTTGCTGGGCCGTGGCGGGATGGGAGAAGTGTGGCGGGCCTACGACACCGCGATCGACCGGGTGGTGGCGCTGAAGGTGCTGCCCGCAAACCTCAGTGACGATGAGGTATTTCAGGAGCGGTTCCGCCGGGAGGCGCGGGCGGCGGGCCGGTTGCAGGAACCGCATGTGGTACCCATTTTCGACGTCGGGGAGATCGAGGGGCGGCTGTATGTGACCATGCGGCTGATCGAGGGCCGCGACCTGCAGTCGATGCTGGCCGAGGGGCCGCTGCGGCCAACGCGGGCGGTGTGGATTATCGAGCAGATCGCCTCGGCGTTGCATGCCGCGCACCGGATCGGGTTGGTGCACCGCGACGTGAAGCCGTCCAACATCTTGATCGTCGAAGACGATTTCGCGTATCTGATCGACTTCGGGATCGCGCGTGCTGGCGGAGAAACCGGACTAACGAGCACTGGCGCGACGATCGGCACCTGGGCGTACATGGCCCCGGAGCGGTTCACCACCGGCCAGATCGACCCGCGCTCCGACATCTACGCGCTGGCCTGCGTGCTGCACGAGTGTCTGACCGGCAGTCGGCCCTTTGCCGGGGACAGCCTTGAGCAGCAGGTTGCCGGACATTTGATGACTCCACCACCGCAACCGTCGGCACTGCGGGACGGCATACCCGGCGAACTCGACGCCGTCATCGCCACCGGTATGGCCAAAAACCCGGACGAGCGGTACCCGACGACCAAAGATTTGGGCCGAGCAGCGCATGCCGCAATCATTACCTCACCGCCTATAGCGCCACCGGCTCAACCGTCACAACGAGCCACGGAGTTCACGCCAGCACCCAGCCGCGAGGGTTTCGCCTCCAAGCCAATCCTCGCGGACCTTAACGCCGTAGGACCGACATCGTTGTCTGCTGCCGCGCCGACTGAGCCGCGTCCGGTGACAATGCCGACGCACTCCCGGCTGCTGGCACCTTTCGGTGGATCAACTAGCGACACACCCCGAGAC
>DASWBF010000062.1:0-2782 GCA_036390735.1 Mycobacterium sp.
GGTTCGCCACCTACTCGGCTACCGTCTGTCTATCGCGGAGCTGATCGGTATCGCGTTCCTTGTCGGATTTCCCTACCTGCTCGTCGGAGTGCTCTGGTCGATCAACCACACCGACCATCTGCACGAGATGCACGGCGCCGATTTGATGTTCTCCTTCGTGGGAGCAATCGTGTTCTGGCCCGTGCTGCTCATCGCCGACGTCTGCATGGTCTGACCCGCCCAAGGAGGCCCCTGTGACGAACCGTGGTTGGCTCATCTTCTGTGTCGGCGTTGCGCTCCTTGGTGTCGGTCTGCTGGCACTGAACTTCCCGGTGTTCATCGATGCGTGGGACCAGTGGGGCTGGCAGATCAAGTGCGGCACCGGATACAGCACCGATCTCATGCAAGCCGAAATCGCCACCCAAGCGGCGCCTCACACGAACCTCGTCGACCAGTGCCAAAGTGCGCTGGCGGTGCGCCGCGCATGGAGCGGAACGGCCGCGCTTCTTGGCTGGGTCGTGCTGTCTGGCCTCGCCGTAACGCTGTGGCGGCACGCGTCAGCCCACCATCGCGAAAGCGAACGTGAAAACGAAAGCGTCAACGCCTAGCGACCTGGACGTTCAACCGCAAGGCCCTGGTCCGCGGCGGCAGCCAGCAGGCGCTCGTCGTAGGCGACGAACGCGGTGAGTGAGTTCCCGAAAACGGCCTTCGCCGTCGCCAGATGAATCGCGTCCAAGGATCGAAGATCCGGATCCGGATACGCCGCTGCCGCTGCCCGGACGACGTCGTCGATCTCGTAGCGAGCGACGCGGGCAACAAGTGCGGGCGCGTCCGCGATGAGCCGCGGATCGGATCGACGCAACGCTCGGGGAAGTTCCACCTCGATCAGCGCTGACGAGACCCACGGGATTGATCCTTGCTCATCGAGCCAGTCTGCGAGTCCGTCGCTTTCCTGCTCTCGCCGAACGAGTTTCACAAGGGCCGACGTGTCAAGGTAAATCATCAGTAACGCTCGGAATCACGCATTTCGCGGAGCAACTCCCCCGCCTCGTGATCCGTCTTGATTGGCCCGCCGGGGCGCGGCGCCGGCCCAGAGATCGTGGCCGGGTGGAGTTTTCCTGAACTGATCAGGTCCGACAACGGGTTGTCCCGTGCCGGAATGATGCTGGCGATCACCTGGCCGCGTTCGGTGATGTTGACGCGCTCACCCTGCTTGACGCGGGCCAGGACACCGGCGGTGTCCTGGTTGAGCTCGCGTACGGGGACGTCGGCCATATTCCGAGCGTACTACGTTATTGTACTACATGTCTTCACTTAACCTAAACCCGTGACCGGACCGCCCCTCGAGCGTCGTCTGGGTCTCACCGACGCGGTCGTCATCGGTCTGGGTTCGATGATCGGGGCGGGCGTGTTCGTGGCGCTGGCGCCGGCGGCCGACGCCGCGGGTTCGGGACTACTCGTCGGTCTGGCCGTCGCAGCCGTCATCGCGTACTGCAACGCGACGTCGTCGGCGCGACTGGCCGCGCGCTACCCCCAGTCCGGCGGCACCTACGTGTACGGCCGCGAACGGCTCGGCCCGTTCTGGGGATACCTGGCCGGCTGGGGCTTCCTGGTCGGCAAGACCGCGTCATGCGGGGCGATGGCGCTGACCGTTGGATACTACGTCTGGCCGGCGCAAGCGCATCTGATCGCTGTCGCGACCGTTGTCGTGTTGACGACGATCAACTATGTCGGCGTCCAGAAGTCGGCGCTCACCACGCGACTGATCGTCGCCGTCGTGTTCATGGTGTTGGCGGTTGTCGTGATCGTCGTTTTCACTTCCGGCGCAGCATATTTCAGCCGGTTGCAGCTCGGCGGGCGGCCAGGCGGGGTGCTGCGGGCCGCCGGGCTGCTGTTCTTCGCGTTCGCCGGATATGCCCGCATCGCCACGCTCGGTGAGGAAGTCCGCGATCCGACGCGCACCATTCCCCGCGCGATCCCGTTGGCGCTGGGTATCACGCTGGCCGTCTACGCGACGGTGGCTGTCGCCGCGTTGTCGGTGCTCGGCAGTGACGGACTGGCCCGCGCGACCGCGCCGCTGGCGGATGCCGTCAGAGCCGCCGGAATGCCCGGCTTCGAGCCGGTGGTGCGGGCCGGCGCCGCAGTGGCCGCGGTGGGGTCGCTGCTGGCCTTGCTGCTCGGGGTATCCCGCACGACACTCGCGATGGCGCGCGATCGCTTTCTGCCACAAGGTCTTTCGGCTGTACATCCGAAGTTCAAGGTACCGCACCGCGCGGAGCTGGTCGTCGGCACCGTGGCCGCGGTCGTGGCGGCCTTCGCCGACATCCGCGGTGCGATCGGGTTCTCCTCGTTCGCGGTGCTGGTGTACTACGCGGTCGCCCATGCGTCGGCGTGGACGCTGGGACATCGGATCCTTCCGACGGTCGGGCTGGTCGGCTGTCTTGCGCTGGCGTTCGCGCTGCCGCTGACATCGGTGTTGTCGGGTGCTGCAGTGTTGGTGCTCGGTGCGGCGATCTACACCGTGCGCCGTTGATTGAACGCCTCGACCGCCGTGGGCAGTGTCATGAAGATCCGGTCTTCACCGATCTTCTCGAGCAGCCCCGCGGCCTGCAGCGCACTCAGCAGATCTTGCTTGACTCGTGCCATCGCGAAAACGATTCCTCGACTGGTCAATTCGGCCCTGAGGTCATCGAGCGCGTCCAGCGCGGTGAGGTCGACCTCGACGTTGGCTTCTGCGTTGAGCACGAACCACTCCACCGGCGCCGGGTTCATGTGGACCGCTCGCAGTGCGCGCTTGCGGAAG
>DASWBF010000063.1:0-2753 GCA_036390735.1 Mycobacterium sp.
CTGCACCACCGACTTCGTTGCGTTTCTGGACTCCGACGTCGTGCCGAGGCGCGGCTGGCTCGAAGCGCTGCTGGGTCATTTCTCCGATCCCGCGGTGGCCCTCGTCGCGCCGCGGATCGTAGGGCTTTCCCACGGCGACAATATGATTGCGCGATACGAGGCCGTCCGATCGTCACTGGATCTCGGGCGGCGGGAGGCGCCGGTCGTCCCGTACGGCACCGTGTCCTATGTGCCGAGCGCGGCGATCATCTGCCGTCGGTCGGCTCTGGTTGCCGCGGCCGGGTTCGACGAGACGTTACGCTGCGGCGAGGACGTCGACCTTTGCTGGCGCCTGGTGGAGTCGGGTGCCCGCCTGCGTTACGAGCCGATCGCGATGGTCGCGCACGATCACCGCGTCGGTGTTAGAGACTGGCTGGCCCGCAAGGCGTTCTATGGCGAATCTGCGGCACCGTTGTCGATCCGCCATCCTGACAAGACGGCCCCGCTGGTGATCTCCGGGTGGACGCTGCTGCTGTGGCTGTCGATGGCGATGGGGTCGTGTCTGGGATACCTGGTGTCGGCGGTGATCGCGGCGCTGGCCGCGCGGCGGATCGCCAACACGTTGGACGGCGTCGACTCGAACCCTCGTGACGTGGCCATGCTGGCCGCGCGGGGGCTGGGCTCGGCGGCGCTGCAATTGGCGTCGGCGATCTGCCGCCACTACTGGCCGATCGCGCTGGTCGCAGCATTATTGTTCCGGCGGTTCCGGCACATCGTGCTGGTGGCCGCGGTCGTCGACGGCGTCGCGGACTGGGTGAGCAGACACAACAACGACGATGCGCAGACCAAGCAGCTGGGACTGATCCCGTATCTGGTGCTCAAGCGCCTCGACGATCTCGCCTATGGCGCCGGCATGTGGGTGGGAATGGTGCAGGAGCGCCATCTCGGGCCGTTGAAGCCGCAAATCCGAACATAACATCCGTTGCACAGCGATGTCCTGATCATCGGCGCCGGTAGCGCCGGATGCGTTGTCGCCGAGCGGTTGTCCGCTAACGAGCGGTGCGTTGTCACCGTGGTCGAAGCCGGGCCCGCGGTGGTCGACCCGTCCATTCGCGCGATGGTGGCCGACGGGTGGGTGCTGCCGATCGGGGCGGTGAGTCCCGTGGTGCGGCGGTTCGAGACGGTGCTGACCGACCGGCCCCGGCGAGTGACCAATGTCGTCCGCGGCGAGGTGGTCGGCGGTTCCGGGGCTGTCAACGGCGGCTACTTCTGCCGCGGTCTACCGCGCGACTTCGACGGCTGGGGCATACCGGGCTGGTCCTGGTCGGACGTGCTGCCGCACTTCCGCGACATCGAGACAGACCTCGACTTCGACGGTCCTGCGCACGGTCAGCGTGGACCGATCCCCGTGCGCCGGACCAGCGAACTATCAAGAAATACACAGGATTTCATTGACCGTGCCTGCGATGCCGGCTTTGACTGGATACCTGATCTCAACGGCGCGGTGGACCCGGTGACCAACGTCGCCGGAGTCGGGGCGGTGCCGCTGAACTTCACGAACGGGACGCGGGTGCAACCCGGCTCGGCCATGCTGGAGCCGGCACTGCGACGGCCCAACCTGACGCTGCTCACCGGCACGTCGGTGTGGCGGCTGCGGGTTTCGTCCGGCCGGGTGACTTCAGCCGACGCCGAAGGACCGAGCGGGCCGGTGACGCTGTCGGCGGAGCGAATCATATTGTGCGCGGGCGCAATCGGGACCGCGCGGATCCTGATGCTGTCGGGCATCGGGGATGAGGCCGTGCTGCGGGCGGCCGGAATACGGCTGGTTCAGCCCGCGCCGGTAGGCATGAACTGTGTCGACCACCCGGAGTGGGTGATGCCGACCACCTGGACGACTTCTCCCGGGCGACCCGTCCTCGAGGCGATCCTGGCTACGGACGCCGGTGTCGAAATCAGGCCTTACACAGGAGGTTTCGTTGCAATGATGGGCGACGGAACCGCCGGGCGACCGGACTGGCCGCACGTCGGCGCGGCGTTGATGCAGCCGCGCTCCCGCGGGCGGGTCACGTTGGCTTCCGATGACCCGCGCGTGCCCCCGCGCATCGAACACCGCTACGACAGCGAGCCGGCGGACGTGGTGGCGCTACGTGACGGGGCCGAGTTGGCCCGGCAGCTGTGCCCCGTCGGCCAGCCCGCCCTCGAACCGTTATGGTCGACCTCGCAGCACCTCTGCGCGACAGCCCCGATGGGTTCCGACCGTGACGAGCGGGCGGTGCTCGACCCGCGGTGCCGGGTGCGCGGTGTCGACGGCCTGTGGGTGATCGACGGCGCCGCGCTGCCGGCGATCACCAGCCGGGGTCCGCACGCCACGATCGTGATGTTCGCCCACCGCGCCGCCGAGTTCGTCGTCGCGGAATGACGGCCGCAACCGCGCACCGAGCCAGCGCACCACCCGCAGCTGCTCGCCGTCGCGCCCCGGCGCCCACAGGCCGACGAGCACAGCGCGTCCACCACCCAGGTCAATTGGATTTGGGTGGCCGAGTGGCCACAGCGATGTCGCCCAGCGCGGCGTTCAACGCGATCATCGATGCGATCACCAGGCCCACACCCGCGCACGCGACGACGAGTGTCCAGGTGCGGCGCCGTTGCGACGCGTCGGTCACATCCGGGGTGGCCTGGTCGGAGTTGATGAGCGTGTCGACCACAGTCGTCAGACCAGCTATGGAGATGTCCTTCCTGTTGAGCGCGCGCCGGCATCACGAGACTATCCGTCG
>DASWBF010000064.1:0-13126 GCA_036390735.1 Mycobacterium sp.
GATCAACGCGCCGCCGAGCGCTCCTATGGGATCGCCGAGGACGATCTGACGCCGTGCATGAGTTGGTCGTTTGTGTCGCTGCGCAACGACTGGAACCAGCGCAAGCACACTGTCGCGGTGCGTGCCGACGGCACGCCGCGATTTCGTTGCCGGCGGGATCGGCGACCACGATCACCCGGGCATGGACGCGCCCGATCTGGCGTGTCGGCCCAGTGCGACAAGGCGTCGAAACTGTGCTCGGGCTGTGGGGATCTCAAGGCAGCGGTCAACACGGCGCGCTACGCGCAACGTGAAACGGACCCGAGTACCGGGGTCGTCACGGGTGGAGCCGACCGTAAGCCGCCACCTACCGGTGGCGCTGGTGGCAGGGAAACCCGAACCCGAGCCGAAGTAGGCGACAACGCCGATGACGGTGGGAGTGCCTCCCCCAAAGGAGAGGCTGCCTGAAATGCCCAGCCATACAAACACTCACATTTCAGGTAACGGTGCGATGGCCAGTTTCGGCCGCGACCTGCTCGCCAGCGCGCTCGCCGGCACCGACCCCAACGAACACCCGCTGCGGCACGTCGCCGATCTGCCCGCACATCAGGGCAGCTCGGCTGCCTGGCCGGCCTGGGCGGACGGCGATGTCGTCAGCGCGTTCGTCGCCCAGGGCGTAACGACGCCGTGGTCGCATCAAGTGCGCGCGGCGACACTGGCACAGCAGGGCCGGCACGTGGTGGTCAGTACCGGAACCGCGTCCGGCAAGTCCCTGGCCTATCAGCTGCCGATCATGTGCGCGCTGGCCACCGACCGGCGCGCTCGGGCGCTGTATCTGTCACCGACCAAGGCGCTGGGCCACGATCAGTTGCGCGCAGCGGCGTCACTGACCGGGGCGGTCGACAGTCTCGCCGACGTCGCGCCGGCGTCCTACGACGGCGACAGCCCCGCGGAGGTGCGCCGGTTCGCGCGCGAGCAGTCGCGGTGGGTGTTCTCCAACCCGGACATGATCCATCTGTCGATGTTGCGAAACCACGCGCGCTGGGCGGTGTTCCTGCGCAACCTGCGCTTCGTCGTCGTCGACGAATGTCATTACTACCGAGGCATTTTCGGTTCCAACGTGGCGATGGTTCTGCGCCGGCTGCTGCGGCTGTGCGGGCGCTACACGGCCGCGCCGACCGTCGTGTTCGCCAGCGCGACGACGGCCTCGCCCGGTGCGACGGCCTCGGAGCTGATCGGCCAGACCGTCGAGGAAGTGACCGACGACGAGTCGCCCCACGGCGCACGGACGGTCGCGCTGTGGGAGCCGGCGTTGCGCACCGATGTGACGGGCGAGCACGGTGCGCCGGTGCGCCGCTCCGCCGGTGCCGAAGCCGCACGCGTCATGGCGGATCTGGTTGTCGAAGGGGCGCGAACGCTGACGTTCGTGCGGTCGCGGCGCGGCGCGGAGCTCACTGCGTTGGGCGCGCGGGCTCGGCTGGCCGACGCGGTGCCCGCCCTCGTCGAGCGGGTCGCGTCGTACCGCGCCGGATATCTCGCCGAAGATCGCCGGGCGCTGGAACGCGCGCTGGCCAGCGGAGAGTTGGTGGGGCTGGCCACCACGAACGCGCTCGAGCTGGGTGTGGACATCGCCGGATTGGATGCCGTGGTGCTGGCCGGTTTTCCCGGGAGTGTGACGTCGTTCTGGCAGCAGGCAGGCCGGTCGGGGCGGCGGGGCCAAAGCGCGCTGGTGGTGTTGATCGCCCGCGACGATCCGCTGGACACCTACCTGGTGCACCACCCGGAGGCGTTGTTGGACAAGCCAATCGAGATGACGGTGATCGACCCGACCAATCCGTACGTGCTGGGACCTCAGTTACTTTGCGCCGCAACGGAACTGCCGCTGACGGATGCGGAGGTACAGGGGTGGGGCGCTGTCGAGGTCGCCCGCGCGTTGGTCGACGACGGTCTGTTGCGTCGCCGGGGCAGCGGCTATTTCGCGGCGCCCGGTGTCGACCCGCATCCGGCCGTGAACATCCGCGGCTCGAGCGGCGACCAGATCGCGATCCTCGAAGCGGATACGGGTCGGCTGCTCGGCGGTGTCGAGGCGGGCCGGGCCGCGTTGTCCGTGCATCCCGGCGCGGTGTATCTGCACCAGGGCGAGACGTACGTCGTCGACACGCTGGACTTCGACGAAGGCGTGGCGTTCGTGCGCGTCGACGACCCCGGCTACGCCACGTACGCACGGGAGGTCACCGACATCGCGGTGACGGGGCCAGGTGAGCGGTCGACCTTCGGTGACGTCGTGCTCGGGCTCGTCCCGGTCGCCGTCACTAACCAGGTGATCGGGTATCTGCGCCGCACGCCGGCCGGGGAGGTGATCGACTTCGTCGAGCTGGACATGCCTGCGCGCACGTTGGAAACCGTGGCCGTCATGTACACGATCACCCCAGAAGCGCTGGAACACAACGGCATTGACTGGTCGCAGGTACCCGGCGCGTTGCACGCCGCCGAGCACGCCGCGATAGGCCTGCTGCCGCTCGTTGCCAGCTGCGACCGCGGCGACATCGGCGGGTTGTCGACGGCTGTCGGGCCCGACACCGGCTTGCCGACCGTGTTCGTCTACGACGGCTATCCCGGCGGCGCGGGATTCGCCGAACGCGGATTCCGCCAGGCCGCGACGTGGCTGTCGGCGACGGCGGACGCGATCGACGCATGTGAATGCCCGCAGGGTTGCCCCTCATGTGTGCAGTCGCCGAAGTGCGGCAACGGCAATGACCCACTGGACAAACATGCCGCTGTGCGAGTGCTGCGGCTCGTTCTGTCAGAACTGCCCGCGCACGAGGTCCCCCGACCCATCCGTCGGTGACGGCCGACCCCTCGACAGCCGTCTCCACGGATTGACAACAGCCAACCGATGGGAACGCTCTCCTCGCCTCCGAAGACAGCGGTCATGCCGATAACGGCATACGCGGCGAACGGCTTGGCAACGCATTCCGTTCCCCATCCCGATTGCTCGGGTGCACGCGAAAGTTATCGTGTCCGAACAGGATGCGCAAGTCGGCGGACTCGGTAAACCGCAGTTTGCTGGGCTAACTAAGCCTTCTGACGACGAAATCCGTAGTTGATGGGACCCGTCACGAGGACGTGACGGGTCCCGCCCGCGCCACGGCGCGCGCCGCGCCTATGTCCCACGCGGCCAGCGGCACGTGTGCGTCGACGGTCACGACCACGTCCAGTGCGTCGGCGGTGCATCCGGTGACGGCGGTGCTCATCGCGCGCGCCACCGCCGCCGCCTTGTCGCATGCCGCGGTGAGCCCTGCCGGCATGACACCGGCCGCCGCCAACGCGGCCATGTCGGCCGCGGCCTGCGCCTGGTGCCGAGCGATCACCGCGGACCCCAGCTGCACGACGCCGACTGTGACGGCCAGCAGCACGGCCATCATCGACGCGGCAACGATGCTGGCAGAACCGCGGTCACTGCGCGGGCGGCTCCGTGGCCGACACCGCCTCGGCTGTGATCGAGAGGCCGGGCAGCAGAGCCGAATGCGCCGTGACTCGCGCCACGACGAAGTCGCCGTCGTGGCGCAACGCCAGCACCGCGTCGTGTGGTGCAATGCGCCGCGCCGCGGCCTCGGCGCGGGCGTCGTCGCCGCGTGCCACCAACCTGGCCGCCTCCCGCGCGGCGTCGATGCAGCGGACTTGCGCCGACACGGCGGTGACCCCTGCGATGCACAGCAGCAGCACGACCACCAGCGCCGCGATCGCGAACGCCGCTTCGACCGTGACGCCACCGTCATCGTCGGCTAGACGTTGGTGTTCAATGCGCGGCTGATGATGTTGGTCAGCGCGTTGACGATCGAGTCGCCGGTCACCACGGTGTAGAGGATCGCCCCGAACGCCGCGGCGGCGATGGTGCCGATCGCGTACTCCACGGTCGACATCCCGTCCTCGGCCGCCCACAGCACCGTCATCCGTGCGCGCAGATGTTGCCATCGCGTGGTCATCGTCTTCCCCCTCCATCTCGTTCCCTTCACCACGGCCCCGATCCGAGCACCTGGCCTGCCAGCCCGGCGACCACCGGCACGATGCCCAGGCAGACGAATGCGGGCAGGTAGCACAGCCCCAACGGGCCCGCGATCAGCACCGAAGCCCGCTCAGCGGTCGCTCGGGCTGCATCGGCGGCCTCGTGGCGCACGGACACCGCCAGCTCAGCGACACCCTCTGCGAGAGCCGAGCCCGACGACGCCGACCGGCGCGCCAGGCGCAGCAGCGACTCGCAGTGCCGGTCCCCGCTTGCGGGGGTCGTCCACGCGGCCGCCGGGTCGGCGCCCAGTGCCAGCATGTCGGCGGCGCGGCGCAGCAACGCGGCCAGCCGAGGTGGCGACGCCGGAGCGGTCGCGGCGGCCGCCGATGCCACCGCCATCCCCGCGGTCAGGCACACGGCGAGCACGTCGAGGCTGGCCGCGACGGCGAGCGGGTCGGGCTTCGTGCCGGTCGGCCGACGAGCCGGCGCTCGCGTCGCGAGGCCGGCGCGACGCCGCACGTTCGTCGGACCGGGGGATATCAGCACGGCCGCCGCCAGCAGCACCGCGGCCAGCGTCATGCCAGCGCCTGCCCGGTGATGCGGTCCGACCACAGCAGTCCGCAGCAGACCAGCGAAACCCCGATCACCAGCAGCCAGCCACCGGCGCCGCCCGAGACGAGAAATCGCACCGGGTGTGCGCCGAGCAGCCCGCCGAGCGCAACACCGGCCAGCGGCAGGCCGGCGAGCACGGACGCGGTGGCCCGTGCGCCCGCCATGCCGGCGATCACCTGTGCGTCGAAGCGTGCCCGTTCGACGATGTCGCGCTGGGCGGCGCGCATCAGCGTCGCCATCGTCAGGCCGTGTGTCTGTCCGAGTTCCCAGCACACCGCGAGCCGTTCCCAGTACACGGGCCGGGCCGCGGCGCCAGCCTCGCTGAGCAGACCGGCCGGCACGTCGGCGCCCAGCACCGCCCGCGCGGCCACCGCGCGAAACGACTCGCCGACGTGGCCGTCGCTCTCCGCGGCGGCAATCTGGAACGCGGAAACAGGATGGGCGCCTGCGCGCAATTCACCGGCAAGGACGTCCAGAGCCGTCTCCAGCGCGCGAGACTCCTGCTCGATGCGCCGCCGCGCCGCTAGGCTTCGCCGACGCAAGAGCAGCGTCGTCCCGAGGATCGCCGCAGCGATCACGATCGACGCCGGCAGCGCTGCAGCGGTCACCACACCGGCCGCGCACACCACCACGCCGACCGCCCGCGAGGGCATCATCGAGCGGCGACGCGTGATCAGTCCCGCGGCGACGAGGCGATGACGCGACGACCACGGCACCACGAGCAGCGCCGCGGCCAGCGCCAGCGATGCGGCGGGCAGTCCGGTCACCGGACACCCCGTCCGCTCAGCAGGTCCCGCAACAGGTCGGCCCCCGGAGCCGGTGCGGCGTCGGCGTGCCAAGCGGTGACGACCCGGACCGGCTCGTCGCCGTCTCGCCGCAGCACCGCGATCTCGTCGAGGCGCCGGCCGCCGTTCTGGCCGCGGCGCACATGCAGCACGACCTGCACCGCGGCGGCCAACTGGCTGTGCACAGCGGCGCGGTCCAGCCCGCCCAGCGCGGCGAGGGCCTCGAGCCGGGCCGGCACCTCGGACGGGCGGTTGGCATGGACAGTGCCCGCGCCGCCGTCGTGGCCGGTGTTCAACGCGGCCAGCAGGTCGACGACCTCGGCGCCGCGGACCTCCCCGACGACGATCCGATCCGGACGCATGCGCAGCGCTTGCTTGACGAGGTCGCGGACGGTGACCTCACCGACTCCTTCCACGTTGGCGGCGCGGGCCACCAAGTTGACGAGATGCGGATGACGAGGTGCCAGCTCGGCGGCGTCCTCGACGCAGACGATGCGCTCGTCGGCCGACACCGCGCCGAGAGTGGCGGCCAGCAGCGTCGTCTTTCCTGCGCCCGTCCCGCCCGTGACCAGGAACGCCAGCCGCGCGGCGATGATCCGGTCGACCAGCTCCGCGGCGCCCCGCGCGATGGTTCCGGCCTGCACCAACGCCGGCAGGTCTTGCGTGGCGGGACGCAACACGCGCAGCGACAGACAGGTTCCGCCGGCTGCCAGCGGCGGCAAGATCGCGTGCAGCCGAACCGCGAACTGGCCGGTGCCCAGTCCGCTCAGGTGCCCGTCGATCCATGGCTGCGCGTCGTCGAGCCGACGTCCCGCGGAAAGGGCAAGCCGCTGCGCGAGCCGGCGGACCGCAGCCTCATCGGTGAAGTGAATATCGGTGCGCCGCAACCCATTTCCATCATCGACCCACACTGCGTCCGGGCCGGTCACCAACACGTCGGTGGTGCCGTCGGCGCACAGCAGAGCCTCGAGGATGCCGGCGCCGGTCAGTTCTGTCTGCAGCACCCGCAGGTGCGTCAGCACCTCGGTGTCGCCGAGCACCCCGCCTGACTCTGCCCGGATCGCCGCGGCGACCACATTGGGACGCAGGGGCGCGGACTCTGCTGCCAGCCGCTCCCGCACACGGTCGATCAACGACGGGTTCACGCAGCCTCCAAGGCGACCTGGCGACCGAGCACTCCGAGCACTCGCCGAGCGGTTGTCAACAGCGGCGACCTCCGGCGCAGGCGCAGGCCGACACGCTCGAGGCGCTCGGCCAGGTTGGGTTCGGGGCGCATGGCCGCAAGCAGCGGCAATCCGGCGGCGCGAGCCACGTCGGCAGCGCGCAACCCACCGGGAGACGGCCCCCGCACGACGAGGCCGACGTTCGGGTTGATGCCGATCAGCGCCGCGGCCATCGCTGAGGCTGCCGCGCACGATCGCACGTCGCACGCGGCGACGAGAACAACCAGCTCGGCCGCGTCCAGCGCGGCCTCCGCCGCCTCGGTGAAGCGTCGCGGCAGATCGCACACAACGGTCACACCGCCACGCCGACCCGCATCGACGATCGCGAGCAACGACCCGCCGGTGATGTCACTCCCGTGTCGCGCACCCGACAGCACCGCGACGCGGTGGTGGCAGGGCAGCGCGTCGCGAACCGCGGCGAGGCTGAGCCGCCCGTTCTCGACCGCGACGTCCGGCCACCGCAGACCCGGTTCCCCCTCGAGGCCGAGGAGCAGATCCACGCCACCACTCCACGGGTCGACGTCCACCAACAACGCGTCGGCAGCCGCGATCGCCAACGCGGCGCTGAAGATCGATGCTCCCCCGCCGCCTCGGCCGCTGATCACTGCGACTGCGCTTCCGCGGGCCCCTTGGTCGAAGTCGCCCGCGTCGGAAAGCACCGCGACTAGTTCGCCCTCTTCGTCCGGCAGCCGCAATACATGTTCTGCCCCAACCGATATGGCGGCCTGCCACGTCTCCTGCTGTGGTTCACCGACGACCAGCAAGATCACCCGCGGCCGCCGCGGCATTCCGCTGGCGGCGCCGCGACGAGCCGCCGCCTCATCGAGAACGACCGCGGTGGCCGCGCTCCACTCGCGTCGGCTCGCAGCTCGCGAAGCCGGACAGTAGACGACGCGCACGCCGACCGCGGCCGCGACTCGATCAACGCCGTCGCGCAGCGCGGGATCGTCGACGACGCCCAGGACGCCACTGGTGGGTCTCATCAGCCCAGCCTGCGTCCCGTGTGAGCAACGATTCCAGTAGGGCGACATGATCTGTGCACAGACCCGAAGCTGTGGATAACGAACGACGTGAAAACGGGATTCCGAAACTACTGACCGCCCGCTGAAGGGGTTGGCTCGCGGATATCTTTTGCCCCAAAGGGGACGACCCCCGCCAGGGGGGGAGGAGGCGAGGGTCGTCGTGTATCAGCCCCGGGGGGTCGGGCTGATACACACCCGGCATAAGCCGAGTAATGCTCACTATACACACGACTCGGGACAATGGCGCAATAGTCACGCGCATCCGATAACACTGAGCCAGCACGGAATTGCAGGTTCAGACAGGTGACTTGATCTGCCATTTCACAGGCACGGAATGCGCCGTCGGGGCACCACCCTATGCTAAGCCCGTGACCGCCTCCGATCAGGCCGCAGCACCGCTCACCACGACGCAGGTCACGCCGTCAGCGGACTGTGACCCGGAGAGTCCCACCAAGACCGCAGCGTTTTTCGACTTGGACAAGACGGTCATCGCGAAGTCCAGCACGCTTGCGTTCAGCAAACCTTTCTTCGACCAAGGACTGATAAATCGGCGCACGGTTTTGAAGTCCAGTTACGCACAATTTCTGTTCCTGATGTCGGGCGCCGACCACGACCAGATGGACCGGATGCGGTCGTATCTGACGAACATGTGCACCGGCTGGAACGTCGAGCAAGTGAAGTCGATTGTGGCAGAAACGCTGCACGACATCGTCAACCCGCTCGTGTTCGCCGAAGCCGCCGACCTGATCGCCGACCACAAGCTCTGCGGCCGCGACGTCGTGGTGGTGTCGGCCTCTGGCGAGGAGATCGTCGCGCCGATCGCCCGCGCGCTGGGCGCGACGCACGCGATGGCGACACGGATGGTCGTCGAGGACGGCAAATACACCGGCGAGGTCGCGTTCTACTGCTACGGCGAGGGCAAGGCGCAGGCGATCCGGGAACTCGCCGACCGCGAGGGGTACCCGCTGGAGCACTGCTACGCCTACTCCGACTCGATCACCGACCTGCCGATGCTGGAGACCGTCGGCCATCCCGCGGTGGTCAACCCGGACCGCGGGCTGCGCAAGGAAGCCGCCTCGCGGGGCTGGCCGGTGCTGACGTTCTCCAAGCCCGTGTCGCTGCGGGATCGGATTCCAGCGCCGTCGACGGCCGCGGTCGCCACCACCGCCGCGGTCGGAGTCAGCGCGGTGGCTGCCGGGGCGTTGACGTATTCGCTGCTGCGGCGCTTCGTACTCTGATGGGTGCCGGCCTCCGCGCGAGCAGACGTAAACGCCCCGATTCCGTTGCCAGAATCGGGGCGTTTGTGTCTACTCGGTTTCTGGCTGGTTTCAATGCCGGTCTCGGCGCACCGAAACCTTGATGTGACGGTGGTCACGTAGTACAAAGGAACCACGGAAGCCCGGTGAGGCCAAGGTCGAGTCGGAAGAGAAGGGTCGATCTCCCGGACCGGACTCCCAGCGCGGATCCCGGCACCCACGCGGAGCACGCCGCATAAAGGCAGAAGTGTTGCGGGCCTGCGTAATTGCGAAAAGCGAAGAACTCGACAACCCTTTGGGTAGGGCAGTGGTTCTGGCGCATCGCGAGACGCCGAGGCCACCCACGCAGCCCCAGCTGCACGCCTGGTAACCGAAGGTCCGCGCTAGCGGGCGGCGAGCCGAAGCGATTCGGATCGCCGCCCGCTTCATGTGCGCTTCGAGGCCGCCTCGGCCATCGACCACGCTTCGCCGGCGCCCTCCTCCAGCGCTCGGCAGCACAGCAGCATCCACTGCCTCAGACCGTCAGCGCTGCCGGTAGCGAACTGTTGCGCAGCCGCGCGGTATTCGCTGGCGTGTCGCATCCAATAGACCTCGGGAACAGCCAGTCCGTGCGGGTCCAGCCCACTGGCCTGCGTCACCAACCGGGACACCGCGCGGGCCACCACTCCGTTGGCGCTGCCGAACGGCCTCAGCGTCAAGATCTCGCCGTGGGCCGCCGCCGCCAGCACCGGCGCTGGTGCGGAGCTTCCGCCGGTCATCAGGCCGGCCAGCAGTTCCAGCCGGGGTGCCACACCCTCGCGCGGCCGGCCTAGCGCGGCGTCGTCAACCAGATCGGCGGCCGCGAGCGCATGCAGTCGGGCCAGTGCCTGCAGCGGTGCCCGCTGCCAGACGCTGACAAGCGACGTCTGGCCGCCTTCCAGCGCCTCGGCAACGCGCAGCGCGCCGGCCAGGATGGGTCCGCTGTCCAGCCCGTCGGCCGGGAATCGCGGCGCGCCGCCGTCGAGAATCGATGACGCCTGGGCTGCCCGCACGGCCGCTTCGGCCGCAGTCGCCGGCCATCCGCGCAGGTTGACCCGGTGCCGATGCACCTTGCCCAGCGCGTCGCGAACACGTTCGCCCGCGTCGGCCACGCCGGGCAGGTCGGCCAGCGGGGCGAGCGGATCTGTCATCCCCGTCACGCTAAGCCGGGGATCGCGTCGAGCAGGCGGCGGGTGTAGTCGTCGTGAGGCCGCTCGAACACGTCATCGGCGTGCGCATGCTCAACCACCCGGCCGCGACACATCACGACGACGTCGTCGGCGATCTGGCGGACCACCGCGAGGTCATGGCTGATGAACAGGTAGGTCAGGCCGAGGCGCGCTTGCAGATCGTTGAGCAACGCGAGAATCTGCGCCTGCACCAGGACGTCGAGTGCCGACACCGCCTCGTCGCACACCAGCATCTCCGGTTGCAGCGCCAGGGCGCGGGCGATCGCGACGCGCTGACGCTGACCGCCGGAGAGCTCCCGCGGGAACCGGCGCAGCACGCTCGACGGCAACGCCACGTGGTCCAGCAGGTCCCGCACCGCGCGCTGACGGTCGACGCGACTGCCGATGCCGTGGGTGCGTAGCGGCTCCTCGATCGTGCGGTACACCGAGTACATGGGATCCAAACTGGCGTAAGGATTTTGGAACACCGGCTGGACTCTGCGACGAAATGCCTTGGCCGCGGCGCCGTTCAGCGTAGCGACGTCGCGGCCGTCGAACGTGACCGTTCCCGAGGTGGGCGCCAGCAGGGCGAGCACCATCCTCGCGACCGTGGTCTTACCCGATCCCGATTCGCCGACGACGGCGGTGGTCGTCGCACGACGCACCCGGAACGACACGTCGTCGACGGCCGTGACGTCGCGCTGGCGCCACGGCGCACCGACGCGGTACACCTTGGTGACGTTGGACAACACCAGCATGTCGTCGATCGGCTGCCCGGCATGCGCGGCCGCCTCCGTTACCACTCGTCGACGGACTGCCGCGCCGCGGCGCATCGAAAGCGACGGCGCCGACGCCACCAGCCGCTGCGTGTACTCGTGCTGCGGATCGTCGATGATCGCCTGCGCCGGGCCGGATTCCACCACTGTCCCGCGATACATCACGACCAGGTGCTCCGCGCGTTCGGCGGCCAGCGCCAGGTCGTGGGTGATCAGCAACACGGCGGTGCCTCGCTGGCCGGCCAGCTCGTCTAGGTGGTCCAAGACTTGTTTCTGCACGGTGACGTCGAGCGCCGACGTCGGCTCATCGGCGATCAGCAACCGCGGCTGACCCGCCAGCCCGATCGCGATCAGCGCTCGCTGACACATCCCACCAGACAGCTGATGCGGGTAGGAGCCCGCGCGCATCGCCGAATCCGTCATGCCGACGTCGTCCAGCAACTCAACGGCTCTCTTCGGCGCGGCGCGCCGGTCGGCTATGCCGTTGGCCCGCAACGTTTCCCGAATCTGGAACCCGATTGTCCAGACCGGGTTCAAGTTGGTCATCGGGTCCTGCGGCACATATCCGATCTGCCGTCCGCGGATCGTCTCGAGCCGCCGCCGGCCGGCGTGGGTGATGTCGTGTCCGTCAAAGACGATGCGGCCCTGGGTCACTCGGCCGCCTGGTGCGAGGAGGCCGAGCACCGCAGCTGCCGTGGTCGACTTTCCGGATCCTGACTCACCCACCAGCGCGACGGTCTGGCCGGGATAGACGGCCAAATGAGCGTTACGCACCGCGGGCAGGTCGGTGCCGAAGCACACTTGCAGCCCATCGATCGACAGCAGCGGCTCCGTCATAGTCGCCGGATTCGGGAGGCCGGATCGAGCGCGTCGCGCAGTGCGTCGCCCATCATCATGAACGCGAGCACCGTGATCGCCAGCGCGCCAGCGGGATAGAACAGGATGGGCGAACCGGACCGAAGGCGCGCCTGGGCGAGATTGATGTCCCCGCCCCACGACACCGTCGACGGCGGCAGCCCGACACCGAGATACGAAAGTGTGGCCTCGGTGACGATGAAGATGCCCAGCGAGATCGTCGCGACCACGATCACCGGGCCGAGTGCATTCGGGACGACGTGGCGCATTAAGATACTGAACCGGTTGACGCCCAACGCCTTTGCGGCCAAGACGTAGTCCGTGTTCCGTCCGGCGATGACCGCGCCGCGCGTGATACGTGCGACCTGCGGCCAGCCGAACACGGCCAGCACCGCGATCACCGTCCACACGGTGCGCTGATGCAGCACCTGCCCCAGCACGATCGCGGCCAGCAGCAGCGGGATACCGAAGAAGATGTCGCTGATCCGGGAGACGACCGCATCGAGCCAGCCGCCGTAGAAACCCGCCAGCGCGCCGAGCGTCGCCCCGATCAGCACCACCGCGGTCGTCGCACCCAGCCCCACGGCGATCGACGCGCGCGCTCCGTACACGGTGCGGGCATAGACGTCGTGGCCCTGCAAGTCGGTGCCGAACCAATGGTGCGACGACGGTCCCAGCATGCTCTGGTCGGGGTCCGCGTACGTCGGGTCCGCGCTGGTGAACAACCACGGAAACATCGTCATCGCGAGGACGAACACGATCAGCAGCGCCGAGACGACGAACTGCGGCCGGGTTCGCAGGTTACGCCACGCCTCCCGCCAAAATCCGCCCGGCGCAACAGAATCCGCTTCCACCGCAGCCGCGTCCACCGGCCCGCTCACATACCGCTCCTGGCCCGGGCGCTCACCTGGGGATGAGCCGCTTGCGCGAAGACCATCAGCCATAGCGGATCCTCGGATCAAGCGCGGCGTAGAGCACATCGACGAGAAGGTTGGCCAGCAGGTAGACGACTACCAGCACCGTCACGATCGACACCACGGTCGGCGCCTCCTGGCGGGTGATCGCCTGATACAGCGCGCCGCCGACGCCGTGGATGTTGAAGATGCCCTCGGTGACGATGGCGCCGGCCATCAGCGCGCCGACGTCGACACCCAGGAATGTCACCACGGGAATCAGCGAGTTGCGCAGAATGTGCACGGTGACGACCCGCGGGCGGGACAGTCCCTTGGCCGTCGCGGTCCGCACGTAGTCGGCACCGGCGTTCTCGCTCACCGCCGAGCGGGTCAGCCTGACCACGTAGGCGAACGACACCGCACCAAGCACGAAGCCCGGCAACAACAGTCGGCCGAACGTCGCCCGATCCCCGACGGTGACCGGCGCGATGCCGAGCTTGACGCCGAACACGAACTGCGCCAGGAACCCGAG
>DASWBF010000065.1:0-3117 GCA_036390735.1 Mycobacterium sp.
TTCCGCGCAGCTGGCATACGGCCTCGATATGTCGCAGTTGCCAAACATCAGGAAGCCGTTCCGGGCGTCACGTAGGTGGCGGTCACAGCGCGGCGAGCTCTCGTCCCGCAAACATTCATGCGGAGCGGGTGTTGCCCGGCACTCAAAATGACCATGACGGCGTCACTTTCGGTGAGGACGAACAGCTGGCGTTGGTGTGCATGCTGACCTGTTGACTGAACTAATTCCGACGTTCCGGCATGTCAGCGCCGTGATCGGCGGGTAGCGGTCCTACCGTCGGTGCCGTGTTCGACGACTTCGAGGACGTGCGGGATCTGTCGATGTTGGAGGTTCCGGCTGTGGGGTCTCTGGCGGTGACGGGCTCGAAGTGGGAACCGTATCGGCTGCTGGATCCAGAGGGGCGACCGGTCGGAGCGGTCGCTGCATTCTTTGGCGACCTGCTGGCTGCAGGGCGGAGCGAAGCGACGGTTCGCTCGTATGGCATGGACCTGCTGCGGTGGTTCCGGTTCCTGTGGGCGGTTGAGGTGGCGTGGAACCGTGCGACCCGGCTGGAGGCCCGCGATTTCTGCCGATGGCTTGCGATCACGACCGGCCCGAAAGGTTCTGGTCGAGCGACGCCGTATTCGGTGTCGGTGCGGGTGCACAGCGAAACGGTGCTGCGCTCCTTCTATGATTTCCACCGCGACGTCGGCACGGGCCCGATGGTGAATCCGTTTCCGCTGGGCCGGTCACAGCGCGGCGGCCGGGCGCACGCGCATCACAACCCGATGGAGCCGCGTCACAACGAGCGGGCAGGGTTGTATCGGCCTCGGGTGGTCAAACGGATCCCGCGCAGCATTCCGGATGCGGAGTTCAACGAAATCTTCGCGCGGCTACCCTCGCATCGGGATCGGGCGTTGGTGGCGTTCTATGTGTCCACCGGGGCGCGGGCTTCGGAGCTGCTGACCGTGACACAGGGCGGTGTGGATCCTGGGCGGCAGTTGATCACTGTGGTGCGCAAGGGCTCCTGTGCAGAGCAGGAGCTGCCAGCGTCATCGGACGCGTTCGTGTGGCTGCGGTTGTATCAGGTGGAGATGGAGGGGCTGGTCCCGAGCGGACGAACCAAACCGTTGTGGTGGACGCGACGGAAGCCGTTTCGCCCGTTGACCTATCACGCAGCACACCGCATGTTCGAGCGAGTGAACGCCGACGTCGGCACCGGCGTCACGTTGCATGCGCTGCGGCATACCGCGGCCTACCGGATGGCGCAGGATCCGGCGATGCCGCTCACCGATGTGCAGTATGTCCTTGGGCACGCGCAGCTGACCACCACGCAGATCTACCTGACTCCGCGCAAGGAGGACGTGATCGAACGCATACTCGCCCACCACGCCGAACAGACCCGGAAAGCCGCCCAGAAGGACACACCGCCGGCCGCGGGCTATCGGCCCGAGACGCTGGATGTGCTGTTCGCCGCGGCGCGGAGGCGCTAATGACCATCGTCGAGACGATCCCCGCGGCGAGGACCGCAACCCCTGTCGGCGCCCGATCGCTCGAATCAGCGTCCACGCAACCGGATTGGCGAACTCGCTATCCCGCGCGTGTGGTCGGGACGGACTGGCCGGCTACATGCGGTGATCGTGCCGAGGTGGATGGGGTCGTGGCCGCCGCGACGGCCGAGTTGCCGACGCAGCGGGATCGGGAAGTCCGCCGCTGGGGCGTGCCGCTGCTGTTGGACTGGCTCGCCGACCAGCTTGGCGACACCTGGCAACAGCGGTGGATGGCCAGCGGCGCCGACGCCGCAGGCCCGGACTGGGCGCAGCATCCCGAGCAATGGCTGCGCCGCCAGGGAAAGTACCCCGAGAACCGGTTGCGGTTGATGACCAGCTCACTGCTGGCGGTGGTCGGCGCCGACGTGGTGCGACCATCGCTGGCATGGCTGTTGACCAGCGGGAAGAAACGCAATTTGGTCCGCCACATGGTCTACGGCCGCGACGGGGCGGGCTTCGACCGGCTGCGTCGATTGTGCGAGCAGGACCCGGCGATCAGCCATGTGGCTATGGGAGACACCATGTTTCGCTCCGCAGTGATCGTCGCCACCAAGGGCGGGCTGCTGGCCGATGTCACAGTCGGCGACGTGCTGGAGATCCTCGACACCGAATGCGCAGTGCGCGATCGAGTGTATTCGGCGTCGGCGACATTTCGGATGCTGCGCGAAGCGGGCGTACTCGGCGCTGACACGCCCACACTGCATCAGATCCGCAGTCTCGGCCAACGCTCGCCCGCCCAGCTCGTCGACCGTTACCCGATCGCTTGCCGGCCGATCCGGGACCTGCTCGTGGCCTACCTGGCCGAGCGACAACCGGCGATCGACTACACCACCCTGGTCAGCCTGGCGTATCACCTAGTGCGGTGCTTCTGGTTCGACCTTGAGCGGCATCATCCCGGCATCGACTCGCTGCGGCTGCCGCGTGAGGTCGCCGGCGCGTGGAAGCGGCGGCTGCGCACCAAAACCACCACGATGATCCGTGACGACGAGCGGGTCGAGGTCGAATCCGAACGCCTCGGCTATCTCGACACCCTGGCCACAGTGCGGGCCTTCTACCTAGACCTGGCCGAATGGGGCCTCGATGACCCGGTCCGGTGGGGTGTGTGGGTGGCGCCGTGCCCGATCAACCAGGAGGACCTGGTGCGGCGCAAGTCCGTTCGCCGCCGCAAGGCACGCATGGATAGCCGCACCCGTGAACGGCTGCCGGTGTTGCCGGCCCTGGTCGAGGCCGTCGACCGGTGGCGGCGCGAGTCACGGCAGCTGCTCGACACCGGACGAGAGGCCCAGCCGGGCAAGCAGTTCACCGCCGCTGGAAAGACCCTGACCAGGATCGACCGTCAGCACGCGGCCGCGGACAAAGTCTGGGTACGCGACCTCGACACCGGCAAACCACGACTGCTCAACCTCGACGAGGAGCACGCCTTCTGGGCGTGGGCGGTCATCGAGGTATTCCGCCACACCGGTGTGCGGGCTGAGGAGCTGCTCGAACTGAGCCACCACAGCCTGGTCCAGTACCGGCTGCCCAGCACCGGCGAGCTGGTGCCGCTGCTGCAGGTCGCTCCATCCAAGACCGACGCCGAACGGTTGCT
>DASWBF010000066.1:0-3977 GCA_036390735.1 Mycobacterium sp.
CCGATGACGCGCCAAATTGTCCGCCGCTAGCGTCGCTCCGGGGTGCAGCGGATGGACATTCATACTGAGTTCGCTGGGGCCCGGCCATCGCCTCGGGACTGCGACCGGAGCAGCCGAAGCGCTGACTTCTTTCCTGTTGAGTGTGTGGGTGGCCGGGCAGCGCCGGCCCGTCGCGCGATCGCCGCGTCGAGCGCGGTGCGCTGGGTGGCGGTGTGTGCGCGGCGGATCATGGTTGGCTCCAGCCCGGTTTGGCGGCCGCTTCGGCTCGGCGCCGCCAGTCGGCGAGGTCGTCGCGGATCGCGATGAATTCCGCGGTGAGGTGGCCGCGCTCGGCGCCGCAGTCGGCGAACTGCTGCATGCGGATCCCGTGGAACCGGAAGGCGCGACGGTATGCCTCGTCGAGGACCTCGCGGGCGTAGCTTTCGGCCGCGACCGCACTGATGGTCTGGGTGTAGGCGTTGGCGAGGTAGACCGCGAGTTTGTGGTGGCGCACCGGGGTGGGTGGCTGTTCGGGGTTGACGGCTTCGCTGCACGGCTGGTGCTTCGCGGTGGCGAGAACTGTGACGGGGTCGGGGTCGCGGCCGTCGTGGACGAGTCGGCGGATGATCTGGTAGGCCCATCGGATGGTGGGCCGCCAGATGGCGGTGTCGGGGACGAGCTCGAGGATGGGCCTGGCCTGTTCGGCTGACATCCACATCAGAGCGCCGATGAGTTGGTGTTCGGACTCCCACTGGTTGAGAACCGTTTGGGATTGCCATGTTTCGGGGATCTCGACGTCGACGCCGGCATGAGCGCCGATGGCTGC
Organism: Mycobacterium sp.; assembly: GCA_036390735.1. Lineage (GTDB taxonomy): Bacteria > Actinomycetota > Actinomycetes > Mycobacteriales > Mycobacteriaceae > Mycobacterium. The sequence goes on from DASWBF010000066.1 coordinate 806, forward strand.
GGTGTCGTCGTGTTCGTCGGTGTCGGCGATGATATGCAGGGGTCGGCGGGCGGCGGCGGTCATGCTGCGCTCACCCCCCATGTCAGCAGCGTGTACCACCAGATCAGCGCGTTGGTATGAGCGGCGGGCGTATCGGCGGGTGCTGCCAGTTGCACGGCGGCGGCCAGTTCGGCTGGGCCGGGGGTGGTGTCAGCGTGGCCGCGGGTGATGACGTCGCGCCGCAGGGTCTCCAGCAGGGCCTGGTCGGGTTGGGTGATGGGGTCGACGGCGGCCAGGTGGGCGGCTTCGCGCAGCAGGGTGCCGGCGGAGAACCAGCAGCGGCCCTCGGCTTGGGCTGCGGTCAGCACTGCCAGCGGGTAGCGGGTTGCGCTGTCGGTGTCGGCTGCGTGGCCCCACAGTTCGCGGTGGTCGTCGAGCCAGCTCGCGCGGCTGCGGCGGCGTAGTAGGGCGGGTCGACGACCTCGGTCGGGGTGAGTTCTTCGATGACGGCATGTCCGGCGGTGCGCGGTTGGCGTCCTTCGGCGCGGCAGCGCTGCTCCTCGGCGATGTCACGTAGGTCGAGCAGCGCGTAGCTGGTGTGTGGTTGGCCGCACTGGATGAGCTGCAGGTAGTAGTCCTGGCCACGTACGTAGTCGATCAGGTGGTGGTGAGCGGTGGGCCAGTCGGGGTGCTCGCTGACGATGCGGGCGGCGCCGGCGTCGATGGTGAGTTGGTACATGGCGGGTCCTCGGGGTGGTGGCGGGCGGGGATTATGCCGCGCTGAGGCTGCGTAGTTTCTCGGGCCGGAATCCCGACCAGTGCAGGGCGGGGGAGACGTAGACGACAGGAAGGCTCAGATAGCCGAGCGACAGTACGTAGTCACGTGCGGTCCGGTCTTGGGTGATGTCAATTTTTGTGTAGGCGATTTCGGCGTGATCTAGCGCACGAAATGTCGCGTTGCATTGCATGCAAGCGGGCTTAGTATAAACGGTAATGGCTTCCATTCGGAGGGTCCTTTCTGGCGGGTTTATCGCTGTTCCGATTTTACCGCATTAATTGGCATGGTCTCAACACTTTTTTGGCGCCCTGAGACGTTGTCGTTATGTATTTTCAGTGAAGCCGAAAATGGTTTATCGACATGATTGTCACCGGTCCTGTCCTCCTTGCTCTGTCTGTGCGCCAGCGGTTTTCGTCGGTGCCGTTTCGTATGATTTCTTTCGTCTGTTGTGCGCCCGTGTCCGGGCCGATTGTTTTTCTGGCGGTATCGCCGCAATTGCTTAGACCGGCGGTCGTCCGCGTAGCGCAATGGTCCGGCGGAAAAGTTTTCCGCAAGCGCATGCGAGCATGAAACGGAAACTTTTCTAGCCGAGGTTTACCGTGGCCTTGCGCGCAGCGGACAGCCGGTCATAATTGCAAAGGCGAGAGCGTCGACGGTTGAAAATGCAGCAGCGCCGCGGGCGCTTCCGCCGGCCAGCGGGGTCGCCGGGCCGCCGGCGGCGGCCCGTGCGCTGGCGCCGGCGCAAACCCCCGCCTGACCGGTTGGCCTGGTGGGCAGGTGCGTGGCTGCCCTGTCCACCGGGCGCGGTCGGGGTTAGATGGTTTGCAGCATCCCGAAGGCCTCGACTTTCAGCATTTGGGCGGTGCTGCCGGTGGTGACAGCCCGCAGGGCGCGGACGTCGGCGGCTTCGGCGCGGCTGCGCGTTCCACGCACTGGAGCCACGTGGTCGACATACTCGGTCACTGCGTTATAAGCCGCCCAACGGGTCCCGGCGATCGGGGTCGGCGCGATGGTGGGGGAGGACACGAACAGTTTCACGATGCCGCTGGCCTGTTCACGTCGGCGGGTTCGAGCTGCCGCGCTGGGGGCCTGGTCGACCTTGACCAGTTCAGCCGCGAAGTCGCGGAGCTCCTCGAGCTCCATGGGCGCGGCGTAGAGCGCAGCGGCTTGGGTCTCGAAGGCTTCCATGTAGCGCCAGCTCAGCCCGAGAGCCGTGCGTGCCTCGTTGATTGCGCCGCGGGCCCCGCCGGTGTGACGGATTGCGAAACTTGCTTTGGCGCGGGCGATGGCAGCGGCCTGGGTGTTCGCGCAGACAATTCGGATCGGCGTCAACAGGAACCGAAACGCCGACGATCCGTCATGGGAATTGAGCGCTGCCAGATACCAATCCGTGCGATCTTTGGACCCGTCGCGGCCTTCAAAGTCCATCGATTTCGGCAGCTTCATCGTGACGAAGGTGTCTCGGCCGCCGCGCAGCGTCCCGGCTGTCTCATAGACCGCCCCGCCTTCCTCGGTGAGGGCGTCGAGCAGGGTGCAAGATGCCTCGTTTTGGACGGGCTCGTACTTGCTGCCGACCACGCCGAGGTAGTCGATGCCGCCGTGGATGGGATTTGTTCGCACGGTGGCGAACTGGTCGGGGACCTCGATGGGTGTCGGGGTCGTCACGCCGTTTTCGGTGATGATCGGCTCGCGGGGGATCTGCAGCGCCATCTTGTGCACATTCCAGCCGGACAGATGCGCGGCGTCGAGCGCTTCGCGTGCGGTCATCGCGTGTCCGACTGACTGGCCGAGTCGATGCCAGGCGTCGGTGCGTGAATTGGCAAAGGACACCTGCCCGTTGGTGGAGTCGAGTTCGTGAGCCATGGTGAGATTCCTTTCGGTTTGGGGCGTTGCCGCCCGTTCTTGTTTGCCGTCTGGCACTGGAGATTCCGACCGGCGTTGAGGCCGCGGGAGTGCAAGGTTCGGGCGCGCAGTTTTCCCAGCGACCCGTAGGGGAGCGGCCCGGGGAAAAGTTCGCGAGCCCGTGGGCCCAAAGCGTCAGCGCAGGCCGTGGCCTTGCGCGAAGCGGCCACCGGTCAAAATCGAAAGGCCAGAAGGCAAACCGAGATTCGGCCCGCGGTGGCGGGGCCGTCAGCAGCGCCGCAGGCGCTTCTGGCTAGTTCGGGTTGGCCGTGCCGCCGGTGGCGGCGCGACGATATGCGGTCCTGTGCCCGGTGATCGCGGGTTACGGTGGGGTGGTGTTGGAAGACGCGTTGCGCCGGTGCCTGGCGCTGGATCGCCCGACCCCGTCGCTGTCGCTGCTGCACTGGGTGGTGACGGGCACCTGGCCTGACCCGGTTGTACGGGTCGACGTGGGTTTCCCACCGCCCGGCGCGGCGCCGCTGCTCTGATCGGCCCCAGCACAGCAGTGGGGGC
>DASWBF010000067.1:0-2716 GCA_036390735.1 Mycobacterium sp.
ACGGCGCCAACCAGTGGGCCGGGGTGAAGACCTACCTCGACGCGGTCACCGACTACGCCGCCGCGCCGGTCATCGCGAAGTACACCGGCGTGCTGGCGGCGGCGGACGTGTTCACCACCAGCACCACGCTCGTCGTCTTGGAGTCGATCCGCCTCGACCTCGGCGTCGGCTCGCAGGTCCACCCGTGACCCGCATCGGCGTCATCCTCAGGACAATCTTGCTAGGAAGGCACGTTCGATCATGGCTTCAGACGCGGAGCTGACCGCCCAAGGCCAGCAAGAGGACCACGAGGACCAACTCGACGAACGGCCCAGCCGCCGATGGTGGGCTCTGGCGGTCATTGCGATCGCTCAACTAATGGTGGTGCTCGACGGCACCGTCGTGACCATTGCGCTGCCCTCGGCGCAACGCGACCTGGGTATCTCCGACGCTGATCGGCAGTGGACGATCACCGCCTACACCCTCGCGTTCGGTGGCCTGCTGCTGCTGGGCGGACGGATCGCCGACTATCAGGGCCGTAAGCGGAGCTTCCTGGTCGGGCTGCTCGGGTTCGCGGCCGCGTCGGCGCTCGGCGGTGCGGCGCAGAACGGCGCGACGCTCTTCGGCGCCCGGGCCCTCCAGGGCGCGTTCGCGGCGCTGCTCGCGCCCGCTGCCTTGTCGCTGATCTCGGTGACCTTCACCGAGGTGAGGGACCGGTCTCGGGCGTTCGCGGTCTACGGCGCCATCTCGGGAGGCGGCGCCGCGATCGGCTTGATCCTGGGCGGCACACTGACCGAGTACGCGTCCTGGCGCTGGTGTCTGCTGATCAATGTGCCGATCGCGATTGTCGCCTTCATTGCCGGCACGATCCTGATCACCGAGAGCAAGTCCGGGGGCGGGAGCTCATATGACATCCCGGGCGCGATCCTCGGCACGGCCGGGCTGGTCGCCCTCGTGTACGGATTCACCCAAGCGGCCAAGACCGGTGTCGGCTGGCTGTCGGTCCAGGCCATCAGCTGCTTCGTGAGCGCCGGCATCTTGCTGGTCGCGTTCGTGCTCGTCGAGTTGCGTTCGGCGAGTCCGCTGTTGCCGATGCGGGTGGTGCTCGAGCGCAATCGCGGCGGCTCGTACCTCGCCTCGCTGCTGGTCTTCGCCGGGCTGTTCGCGATGTTCCTGTTCCTGAGTTACTACTTCCAGTACAACCTGGGTTACAGCGCACTCAAGTCGGGTATCGCATTCCTGCCGTTCAGCGCCGGCATCATCGTCACCTCGGCCGTGGTGTCGGGCCTGCTACCGCGCACCGGACCCAAACCACTGATGCTGATCGGGCTCGCGATGGTTGCGACCGGCCTGGCCACCTTCACCCGCATCTCCGACACCAGCAGCTGGGTTAGCACCGTTCTGCCCGGAGAGCTACTGATGAGCGTCGGCCTGGCGCTGGTGATCGTGCCGCTCTCCAACCTCGCGCTCACCGGGGTGAACCAGGACGACGCGGGAGTCGCCAGCGCGGTGCTCAACTCGACCCAGCAGGTCGGCGGATCCCTGGGCACGGCGCTGCTGAACACCTTCTATGCGAGTGCGGTCGCCTCCTATCTCGTGGCCCATCACCTCCCACCGTCCGCGTTCAACCCGCCCGCCGCGATCCACGGCTATCACGTCGCGTTCTGGATCGGGGTCGGGCTGATCGCCGCGGCGTTCGTGGCCGTTCTGGTCTTAGAACGTGTTGGGAAAGGTGTCGGCGCGCCTTCCGGACGACGGGTCATGTTGAGTTGATCTTTGGTGGATGGCTGGGTATCCGTCTGATTTGACTGATCGGCAGTGGTTGGTGATCGAGTCGTTGGTGCCGCCGGTGCGCCGTGGCGGGCGACCGGCCGAGCACGCCCGCCGCAGGATCGTGGATGCGATCTTGTATGTGGTGCGGACGGGATGCTCGTGGCGGCAGCTGCCGCACGACTTTCCACCGTGGGCGACGGTGTTCTGGTACTTCAAGCAGTGGCGGGCCGACGGTACGGTCGATCGGATCCACGATGCGTTGCGCGATCGGGTACGCGACGAGGCCGGCCGGGATCCGCTGGCCAGCGCGGGCATTGTGGACGCCCAGTCGGTCAAGGGCGCGGACACCGTCGGTGCCGACTCGCGCGGCTTCGACGCCGGCAAGAAAGTCAACGGCCGCAAGCGACACATCGTGGTCGACACCATGGGCCTGCTGCTCGCGGTGATCATTACCACCGCGGCGGTGCAAGACCGCGACGGCGCGCGCCGGGTGCTGGACCGGCTGCGGTTCACCATGCCCTCGGTTGCGTTGGTGTGGGCCGACGGCGGCTACGCCGGCCAACTCGTCATCTGGGCCCGCAATCGGCTGCGCGTGCTGGTCGAGATCGTGCGCAAACCGCTGGGAATCAAGACCTTCCACGTGCTGCCCCGCCGCTGGGTCGTCGAACGCACCTTCGCCTGGATGAGCCGATGCCGTCGCCTGGCCCACGACTACGAACGCCTTCCCGAACACTCCGAAGCGATGATCAAATGGGCCATGATCGGGCTGATGACCCGCCGTCTCGCCCCGGCACCCGGACACCGACCATGGCAACCGTCAACTATCACTTGAGACTTTCCCAACACGTTCTTAGGTAATACACCCTCACCACCGGAAAAACCCGGCCCTGAAAGGCCAAACAGCTAAACGATCAAGAAAGGCCGGAAACTCCCGCTAGGAGTGCCCTGAATAATCCGCGCGGCT
>DASWBF010000068.1:0-8844 GCA_036390735.1 Mycobacterium sp.
GACCGGGTCACCAAGCTGCTGATCAGTTCGACGGCGCCGAACACCACCGCTGCGCCGGTTGGTATCGCGCGCGTTCACCCCGCGCAACGCCTTACGGCTGCGCGCCGCGTGCGTCGACGTGATCACCGAGCTGATCGAGGCGCACACCGCCGCGGGCCGGTGCGACATCATCGCCGACATCGCCCGGCCATACCCGGTGCCGATCATCTGCGCGCTGCTCGGCGTACCCCGCAAGGACTGGCACCTGTTTTCCCACTGGGCCAATGACATCAGCACGGCCTTCGGCTGCAACGTCGCCGAGGAAGCGCCTGCCATCCTGCGGGCGTGAGAGCAACGTTGGCGGACGCGGGTCGCGGTCGTATCGTGCAGTTGTGCAGGCAGAGGAAATTGCCGAGGATTTTCCGGTCGTATCGATGGGCACCAGTGCCCTCGACGCCGCCCGCATGCTGGCCGAGCACCGGCTGCCCGGGATCGTCGTCACCGACCCGTCCGGCAAGCCGGTCGCCGTTCTGCCGGCCTCCCAAGTGGTCCGTTTCATCGTGCCCGCGTATGTGCAAGACGATCCGTCGCTGGCCGGGGTGCTCAACGAGTCGATGGCCGATCGGGCCGCCGAGAAACTGGGCGGCAAGACCGTCCGCGACGTGCTGCCGGAGCACCTGCTCAACGTGCCCGCCGCCGACGCCGACGACACGATCATCGAGGTGGCCGCGATCATGGCGCGGCTGAGAAGTCCACTGATAGCTGTCGTGAAGGATGGCAAACTGCACGGCGTGATCACCGCATCTCGCCTACTGGCTGCAGCACTGAAGCACTGACGGGCTCATGACCGTCATCGCGATCACGGTTTTCGTGGTCGGGTACGCGCTGATCGCCAGCGATCGTGTCAATAACAGCGTTGTCGCGCTCACCGGAGCGGCGGTCCTGGTCGCCCTCGGCGTCGTCGCATCCGATGACGTCTTCTACTCCCGCGACACCGGAATCGACTGGGACGTCATCTTCCTGCTGCTCGGGATGATGATCATCGTCAGCGTCCTGCGCCAGACCGGTGTGTTCGAATACGCCGCGATCTGGTCGGCCAAGCGCGCCAAGGGCTCGCCACTGCGGATCATGATCCTGCTGGTGCTCGTCACGGCGGTCGCCTCGGCGCTACTCGACAACGTCACCACGGTACTGCTGATTGCTCCGGTCACGCTGCTGGTCTGTGACCGGCTCGCCATCAGGGCGGCGCCGTTCCTGATGGCCGAAGTGTTCGCATCCAACATCGGCGGCGCCGCGACGCTGGTCGGCGACCCCCCGAACATCATCATCGCGAGCCGAGCAGGCTTGACGTTCAACGACTTTCTCATCCACCTGGCCCCGATCGTCGTCATCGTCATGGTGGTGTTCGTCGCGCTGCTGCCACGGCTGTTCCGGGGCTCCTTCGGGGTCGATCCCCAGCGCGTCGCAGATGTGATGTCACTGGAGGAGCGCGAAGCCATTCAGGACACCAGGCTGCTGATCAAGTGCGGCGTCGTCCTCGTCCTCATGTTCGCCGCGTTCGTCGCGCACTCCACGATCCACATCGAACCTTCGGTGGTCGCGCTGCTCGGGGCCGGTGTGCTGGTTCTGATCTCGGGGTTGGAGCGATCGGACTACCTCTCCGCGGTCGAATGGGACTCGCTGCTGTTCTTCGCCGGGCTGTTCATCATGGTGGGCGCGCTGGTGAAGACAGGTGTCATCGATCAACTCGCCGGGCTGGCCAGGGAAGCGGCCGGCGGGATGGCGCTGCTGACGGTGATGCTGATCCTCGGTGTGTCGGCGCCGGTCTCCGGCATCGTGAACACGATCCCGTTCGTCGCCACGATGGCGCCGATCGTCAGCGAGCTGGCCGCCGGCATGCACGAACCGTCGCACGCTAATGCATTGTGGTGGGCCCTGACGCTCGGCGCCGACTTCGGCGGCAACCTCACCGCCGTCGGGGCCAGTGCCAACGTCATCATGCTGGGGATCGCCCGCCGCGCCGACAACCCCTTGTCCTTCTGGGAGTTCACCCGCAAGGGCGCGGTGGTCACCGCGGTATCCGTCGCGCTCGCGGCGATCTATCTGTGGCTGCGCTACTTCACTTTTGGCTGATGAGGAGGACCTCGACGTGCAGACAGACTCCCAACCCGCGACGCCGTTTCCCACCATCCGCGCTGCGGACACGGTTCGCTTGGCGCTCATCGTCGGCGCACTCGGCGTCGTGTTCGGCGACATCGGGACCAGCCCGATCTACACCATCCAGACGGTTTTCAACCCCAGCGATCCGCACCCGGTGCCGATCAGCACGGACAACGTGTATGGGGTCGTGTCGCTGATCTTCTGGTCGGTGATGATCATCGTCACGCTGACGTACGTCACGCTGGTGATGCGCGCCGACAACGACGGCGAGGGCGGCATTATGGCGCTCATCACGCTGCTGCGGCGTTGGCGCGGCACGCGGGGACGTCGCACCGCGATGACGTTGGCTGCGCTCGGGATCTTCGGCGCCGCACTGTTTTTCGGCGACAGCATGATCACCCCCGCGATCTCGGTGCTGTCCGCGGTGGAGGGCCTCAAGGTGGTCCAGCCTGGCCTGGAACAGTGGATCGTGCCGATCACGGCGCTGATCATCGTGGCGCTGTTCGCCGTGCAACGCCACGGGACGGCCGCTGTCGGTAAGTCTTTCGGGCCGGTGATGATCGTCTGGTTCATGGCGATCGGCGCGTGCGGCGTGTACGGCATCGTCGACCACCCGGAGATCCTCAAGGCGCTCTCGCCTACCTATGCGCTGAAGTTCATCGTCGGACACTTCGGCATCGCTTTCTTCGCCCTTGCCGCCGTCGTGCTATCGGTGACCGGTGCCGAGGCGCTCTACGCCGACATGGGCCACTTCGGGCGCCGGGCGATCACCCGCGGGTGGCTCGGCCTGGTGCTGCCGGCCTGCACACTGAGCTATTTCGGCCAAGGCGCGCTGCTGCTCGGCGACCAGACCGCAGTCAGCGCCCCGTTCTTCCTGCTCACCCCCGAATGGGCGCGGCTGCCGATGGTGGTGCTGGCCACTGCCGCCACCGTGATCGCGTCCCAGGCGGTGATCACCGGTGCATACTCCGTGGCGTCGCAGGCCGCTCAGCTCGGCTATCTGCCGCGACTGCGGATAACACACACCTCGGAGTCGACGATCGGCCAGATCTACGTGCCGTGGATCAACGGTGTGCTGATGGTGTCGGTGCTCACCCTGGTGTTCGCGTTCCGCAGCTCGGTGGCTTTGGCATTCGCGTTCGGGATGGCGGTGACCGGCACGATCACCATCACGACATTGCTGTTCTTCTACGTCGTGCGAACCCGGTGGGGCACCCCGCTTTGGCTGGTTCTGCTGGGGGCCGGATTCCTGGTGCTGGTCGACCTGATGTTCTTCGCGGCGAACCTCACAAAGCTCGTACACGGAGCATGGCTGCCGCTTCTCATCGGCCTCACCACCTTCACGGTGATGACCACCTGGCAGCGTGGGCGCGAGATCGTCACTCGCGCACGGGCCCAAGCGGAGGGACCGCTGCGCGAGTTCATCGGCCAGCTCCATGGCCCTCAGCCGCTGCTGCTGATAATCCCGGGCACCGCGGTTTTCCTCAACCGCGGTAAAGAGACTGCGCCGCTGGCAATGCGGGCCAACGTCGAGCACAATCGCGTAATCCATGAACACGTGGTCATCATGTCCATCGAAACCCTGCCGGTGCCGCGCGTGCCAGACGCCGAGCGGGTTGTGGTCGACGATCTCGGCTACGCCAGGGACGGAATCATCCACGTATCAGCCAACTTCGGGTATATGGAAACGCCGAACGTGCCCGACGCGCTGCGCCTGCTCGATCCGGCGCAAACCGAAGGCGTGATTGACTTGGAAAACGCTTCGTACTTCCTGTCGAAGCTCGAGCTGCAAAAGGGTACGGCACCGACCATGGCGGCATGGCGCAAGCGCCTGTTCATCGCGACCTCTTACATCACCGCCGACGCGGCCGAGTATTTCGGCCTGCCTCTCGACCGTACGGTGATCATGGGCTCTCGGATTGAGGTCTAGCGGCCGTTCTCTGCTAGCCCCAGCGCAGCCAGTGCGGCGTCGACCGCCGCCGCCCGCGGCCGCTTGACCGGGGTATCGGGGAACTGAGGCAGCAATCCTGAAGACCGCCGAATGCGACCACCGCGCGCGTTGCCTGCAGCAGCGTCGGCCTCGGGCCGAACACCAGCTTGGCGAGTCGTTCCCGCCAGGTCAGCACCTTGTCGACCAGCCCAAGGTCCTGGCCAGCATGCCCATCTCGACCAGCACCAGCATTAGGTCCCTTCGATGCCGGTAGTGGAAATCGAAGTAACTCTCGAGCAGCGCACTCACGGGCGTGTCACGGCGTCTCTCGTGCTCCAGGACAAGCTTCTCACCGTCGTCGATCAACGGCTGGACGATGCTGCGGACGAGGTCGTCCCGTGACGAAAAGTGATCGTACACAGCGGCTTTGGTGATTCCAAGCATGTCGGCGATATCCTGCAGGCTGGTGCGCTGCACTCCCGTCCTCATTTCGGGGGCCAGTATTGCCGGGCCGGTACTGGTGTACTGGCTCACGCGGTATGGCTTCGATGTGACGGTGTCGTCGAGCGCGCGCCGGCGCTCCGAAAGACGGGCGGCCACGCCGTCGATTTGTTCCGGCCGGCGTCGGAGATCTCGGAGAAGATGGGCGTGCTGCCGCGGATCGAGGCGCTCGCCACGGGCACGACCCGGATGACCGTGCACCGCGAGGGCGTGAAGCGGCCTCTCAGAGTCGATCTCACGAAGGTTTACGCAGCCGCCTCAGACCGGCATGTGGAGATCATGCGCGACGATCTCAGCGAGATCTACTACGCCGGCCGTGACGACGTCGAGTATCTGTCGGTGATTCGATCACCGCCACCTCCCCGACGGCGATGTCGCTTTCGAGCGCGCAGCGCCACGCCAGTTCGACATCGTCGTCGGCGCCGACGGTCTGCATGCGAACGTGAGGCGTACACCAAGGGCCTGCGCCTACACGATTCGATGCGGGTGAAGGACTACGCCATCGGGCCGGTCGGCTAGCGCGGGATCCGCAGGGTCGGTGATGTCGTCGTATGTGGGCTTTCCATGCGTTATGTTCCCGCGCGTTTTCCAGAGGCTGGCCGTTTTCCGTGGTTGGCCTTCTTCTTTCGACGAGCGCGCTTGTCGGCTCGTTTGGACATCGCGTCCGCCTCCTTTCTTTGTCAGTGCAGCGCTGAGCCGACGAGGTGAGCGCTGAGTTTCGCCAGGCGACTGCGGGCGCGCGGGTTCTCGACGAGCGCCGCGGCCGGGGCGAGGCTCAGGCCGTCGTAGTAGCCACCGTCGACCACGGGATGGGTGGGTGACCCGAGCGTGGTCAGGATCGGAGCGGCCTCCTCGGCCGGTCGGCCGACGCGGCCATAGATGGGCAGCAGCCGGGTCTGGAACACGCCGGGATGGACGCTGAGCGCGGTGAACGAAGCGCCGCCGGCCTCGGCCAGTGACTTGGTGTACATCGTGAGGGCGAGCTTGGATTGTGCGTAGGCCGCCAGCGGCCAGTACTGGTGCTTACCGGCCGGGTTATTCCAGTTGATGTTTCCGCCGCGGTGCATCGCCGAGGACACGTTGACGACTCGTCCGCCCGCGCTGGCGAGCCGGGGCACCAGTTTCGTGGTTAGCAGATACGGCGCGAGGTAATTGACCTGGAAGGTCAGCTCGTGGCCGTCCTGCGTGTAGGTGCGTCGCTCGGGTCCAGCGACTGCGGCGTTGTTGACCAGCACATCCAGCGCCGACAGCGTCGCGGTCAGCGTGTCGGCGAGGCCGGCGACCTCATCCAGGCGGGTGAAGTCGGCGACGACCAGATGCAGGCGCAGCGGTTCTGCGCCATCTTTGACCAGGCGCGTCATCGCGTTCTCACCGCTGCCCTGGTCCGGGGCGTGCAGATACACGGTCGCGCCGTCATCGACAAACCGGCGCGCCGTCGCATAACCGATGCCGTCGGTGGCGCCGGTGACGAGAACCGTAGGAGAGGTGGAAACAGGTTCGGACATAATAGCTTTCGCGGAATTGAAGGTACGACCGCGGACATCGCCTGACACGACGCGGCGTTTGAATCGAATAGAAATAGGGAGCGAGTCGGAAACAGGTCTGAACCGTCGAGCGCGAAACAGCTCTGTTCAGGCGCTGATTCGCGCGCGCGACGGCGGTTCGTCCTCCCAGCCCACACCGTAACGCTCGAGCGCCGAAGGCACTGCGAGGGCAACTACAGTGGTGTGGGTCATGCGTTCGATTGCAGCAGGCCGCGAAGCGCGGGCAACGCAACTTACGACTTCTTGACGCGATGACCGCTTTTCTTGATGGTCTCTTGACACGGCCAGGCACACCGTCTCGGCCGAGATTCTTTATGCCACAGCCTACTTGCCGCATGAGCAGATCGTGCTTGTCGCTCACCCAAAGGAAAAGCCCCAACTGGTGCTACGCCGGGCGGGGCAGCTGACTAGCAGCTGATGGGTGTGATCGGCCTCGTCCGGTGATCGTCGGCCACTGTGGCGACACCATGAGCGCCGGACGGGGCAACAGCAGCCGCCGACAGCTGGTGTCGATCGCATCGTCAACGGCGGCGACTAAAGCGGCTCTGGCCTGCGGTGCGGCGCTGAGCGGCTCCGATACCGCCAGGCTGAGTCGAGAAAACACCACCGCGTGCTTGCGCGAGAACCGCGCCATTTGCTCAATCGCGTATTTGACTTGGTCGGCCGCAATGGCGTTGTCCAGCTGCACGTGCAGCCCGGTCAGCGATAGTCCTTCGTCGGCGAGGACCGTAGTCAACAGATCGTCGGCCTGCCGCCGATCCATGACGTCAATCAGCACGGACTGGCGTTCCGGCGCACACGCCGACACCAGGATCATCTGCCGCTCGGTACCCACAATGAAGCGCCCGACGCCCACGCCAACGGCATTCCACACCGTGCCGGTAGCCGCGCGCTCGCAGTGAAACACCATGCGGGCGGGAGGGACGCCGGCCGATAACGCGTGGTCGAGGTCCTGATCGCCTCGCACGCCGACGCACAGGCCCTTGTCTGCCCTGTCCTTGACCCATTGCGCTGTGGTGGCAACCGCCAGTAATCGTGCCGGAAAGGCGATCTCGGCGTCGGGCAACACGTGTTGCCACTCTGAGCAACGACGTACCGCTACGACGTGGTCGACGATCGCCGTAACTGAGACCCGATCGCCGCCGAATTCCGCCGGCCCGGACGATGTGTGGATTCCGCCCATACATCAGAACTACAACGTGATGAGACCCTGCGGGTAGGGCTGCTAACGCGCCCTTAACGGGTCGGGATACGAACCTTGACGAACCTCTGATACCGCCCCAATAGCGGCTATGAGATACCGCGATGGGCTGACTATGTCACACAAGCAGCCCAGCCATGGGATGGCCGCTGGTCGCACACCTGGGTGTGCTCTTCTGGATGGTGCTTGGTGGTCGCCGCGACGCGAGCCGCGGGGCCGGTGGGGTCGAGCGGTCGCCTCCGGCAGATAACGAACAGCGTCGTAGATGGGGTCTAACGACTCCTGGCGAGTGTTCAGCCGGCCGATAGCGTGGGTGCCATATGTCGTGCAGTCCCGATGTGTGACGATCAACTCAGGAGTGTGTGCGATGTCGCCTAATGATGCGGTCGGCACGGTTGTGGTTGGTGTCGACGGCTCGAAGGCAGCCATCAACGCCGCCTTATGGGCGATCGACGAAGCGATCAGTCGTGATGTGCCGCTGCGCCTGATACATGTCGTCGAGCCCAAGGCCGAGGGGATCGGTCATCGCGACGAGGTCCTGCATGCGGCAGTCGCTGCGGTCAAGGCCACCGGCCGATCGGTAAGAGTCGAAGCCATCGCTCGCCGGGGCAACGTCGAGACAGCGTTGGTCGAGGAATCGAGTGTCGCGTCGATGGTCTGTGTCGGATCGGCAGGGGTTGGACGCGTGGCCCGCAGGTTGTTGGGCTCGGCCGCGGCCGTATTGGCTACCCACGCGCATTGCCCGGTGGCGGTGATTCGCAGCGTTGACGATGTGCTCTCGACCGGTGACCGCATCGCGGTGGTCGTCGATGCCGAACCCGGCAATGATGCAGTCGTGCAGTACGCCTTGGAGGAGGCGAGGCTGCGTAAGGCGGTTCTGGTGGCGCTGGGTGTGTGGCGCTGGGACCTCGGGACGATGCCCTATGAAGAGCTCGATCAGCGACTCAGCGCGTGGCTCCCTCGTTACCCGGACGTGCAGGTATCGCTGTGCGCCGCGGGCAGTGGCGTGGTCGCGTATCTGGCGGATAAGGACGCCCACGTTGGTTTGGTGGTCATCGGTGACGCCGGCGCCGCTCAAGTGGCGCGTCTCATTGGCCCACACTCCCACCCGCTACTCGCGCACCCCGACTGCTCAGTACTGGTGGTGCATCCAAGCCGCCGATGGCGCGGCGGCCCTCAATGGTTCGACGACTAGGCGGGCGACCGACACCCGGTTTAAGCCGTACCGTACAACGTCAAATCCGCCGATCGCGGACTACGACACGCGCGTCGCGCCCCACCGGACTCGGTCTATGGCCGGCGGGAGGCGCCGGCGGCCACCGCCAGTACGCCCATGAGCACGCCACACCGCGCCCACGACGGCAACCATGGTGCGGAAGTCCCTGTATGACTTTTGTCGTAGCCCCGCTGCTTGCGGTCATTGCCGACCGCGCCAAGATTCCGCGCGGAGCGCCGTTGTCCCTGCCGACGCCAGTAGTAGACGGTCAGCATGATCGATGCCGCGGCGATCGCCTGGGGAATCTGCGCCA
>DASWBF010000069.1:0-1813 GCA_036390735.1 Mycobacterium sp.
CCGCCTGCACGGATCCGCCATCGCTGACCCGACATTGGCCGGCGCGGCGTGGCTCAACCGCGAGTCGCCGGTCAGCCAAGCATTGCTGACCCAGCTCTACGCCGGATTCACTGAGCGGTATGCAGATCGGATCGCGGCGCGACACCGCGACGTGTGCGACCGCCTGATCGCCAGCTTTGACGCGTACGCCGCGCCCGTGGGCCCGCAGGGCCTTGTGCACGGCGACTGTCGACTCGACAATATGCTGTTCGGCACAGAGGACGCGGACCGACCGCTGACCGTCGTCGACTGGCAGACCGTCACCTGGGGTCCGGTGATGACCGATCTCGCCTATTTCACGGGCTGCGCGCTAACGGTGCCTGTTCGTCGCGCGCACGCCGACGAGCTCGTCGCGTGCTACCACACCGCATTGGGTCCCACGACGCTATCGCTCGACGACGTCCGCGACGGTGTGCGCCGGCAAAGCTTTTTCGGAGTGATGATGTCGATCGTCTCGCCGATGCTCGTGCAGCGCACCGAACGCGGCGACGACATGTTCATGGCGATGATCGAACGACACTGCGAGCAGGTGCTCGACACCGACGCATTGGCTCTGCTGCCCGAACCCGTTGCGCCGCAACCGCTCACGCCGGACCCGGCCGACGAGTTCGCGCACCCGGCCGGCGCCGAGCCGATGTGGAACGAAAGCTGGTATTGCGATTTCGTCGACCCACGCCAGCGTGTCGGCGGATACGTCCGGCTGGGCCTGACGCCCAACGAAGGCGTCGCCTGGTTCACCGCGTTGCTGTGCGGCCCCGACCAGCCGACGACCGCGGTGCTCGATTACGCGGCCCCGCTCGGCGACCCGTACACCTTGAACACCAACGCATTCGACTTCGCTCATGCGGTCGTGTCGCCGCTGCAGAGGTACCGTTTGGTTCTGCGTGCCCGCGGCGAAGCGCACGACGATCCCGCCGCGCTGCTGCGCGCAGAACACGGCCGCGGTGTCGACGTCAGCATGGACCTGGAGTGGGTGACCGTCGGGACCCCCTATCAATACCGCCTGACACCACGCTACGAAATCCCCTGTGCAGTAACAGGAAGCATCAGCGTCGACGGCCGACCGATGAGATTCGAGGCGGTGCCCGGCCAGAGAGACCACTCGTGGGGCGTCCGCGACTGGTGGGGCATGGACTGGGTGTGGAGTGCGTTGCACCTCGACGACGGCACGCACCTGCACGGCGTCGACATCCGACTGCCCGGCGCACCGCCGATCGGGGTCGGCTACTCCCAGCGCCCGGGCGCTGCGCTGACCGAGCTGCAGGCCGTCACCGCACGAGCATCGTTCGCGGACAACGGATTACCGGTGACCACCTCGATCACCTTCGACCAGCTGGAGGCTGTCGCCGACATCCGCGGGCACGCCCCGCTGCGGCTGGCGGCACCCGACGGCAGGGTGGCATGGTTCGCGCGGGCGTGGGCGTCGATCACCACATCGGATAACCGCGAGGGTATCGGCTGGATCGAGTGGAACCGTAACAATTTCGAATGACCCGCACGCAGCGCTACCTCACCTTCGCGGCGGCCATTCTGGTCACCGGCGTCCTCAGCGGCATCGCCGGTGGTTTCACCACGCTGCTGGTGAAGGCGATCGAGCACCTGACTTACGGCTACGCGCAGGGACCGCTGCTCACCGGTGTCAAAGACGCCTCGATCGAGCGGCGGCTGCTCGGCCCGGCCATCGGATGCGCGCTGGCCGGTGCAGGGTGGTGGCTGCTCCGCCGCAAGGCGACGATCCCGAACCTCACCGAGCAGATCCGGTCTGGCCGTCCAT
>DASWBF010000070.1:0-2418 GCA_036390735.1 Mycobacterium sp.
ATCCGGGCGTTCTTCGACTACGTGAAGCGGGAGGCGACGTGACGACCGATATCCCAGCGACCGTGCGCGCCGGCGACGTCGAGGAATGGTCCGACGATGTCGATGTGGTGGTGATCGGCTTCGGCATCGCCGGCGGGTGCGCGGCGGTCAGCGCTGCGGCGGCGGGAGCCCGGGTGCTGGTGCTGGAGCGAGCGGCGGCGGCCGGCGGAACCACAGCGATGGCCGGCGGGCATTTCTACCTCGGCGGCGGCACCGCGGTGCAGCAGGCGACCGGCCATCCCGATTCGCCGGAGGAGATGTACAAGTACCTCGTCGCGGTGTCGCGCGAACCCGAGCACGACAAGATCCGCGCGTACTGCGAGGGCAGCGTCGAACACTTCAACTGGTTGGAGGACTTGGGCTTTCAGTTCGAGCGCAGCTTCTACCCGGGCAAGGTCGTCGTTCCGCCCGGCACCGAAGGCCTGTCGTACACGGGCAACGAGAAGGTGTGGCCGTTTTGCCGGCAGGCGAAGCCAGCGCCGCGCGGGCACTCCGTGCCCGTGCCCGGTGAGCTGGGTGGCGCCGCGATGGTCATCGAGCTCCTGGTGAAGCGGGCCGACGAACTCGGGGTGCAGATCCGCTATGAAACAGGAGCGACCGGCCTCATCCTGGATGAGGACGGCGCAGTGGTCGGTGTCGCGTGGAAGCACTACGCCGAAACCGGTGCGCTGAAAGCGAATTCGGTGATCATCGCCGCCGGCGGATTCGCAATGAACCCGGAAATGGTCGCCAAGTACACACCCGCGTTGGGCCAGCAACGCCGGACCAAACACCACGGCGTGGTGGCGCCCTACATCCTGGGTAACCCCTATGACGACGGTCTGGGCATCCGAATGGGCGTGTCTGCAGGCGGAGTCGCAAAGAATCTAGACCAGATGTTCATCACCGCTGCGGCCTACCCTCCCGAGATTCTGCTCACTGGTGTCATCGTCAACAAAGAGGGGAAGCGGTTCGTCGCCGAGGACTCATACCACTCGCGAACGTCGGCTTTCGTCCTCGAACAACCCGACCAGACGGCGTTCCTGATCGTCGATGAAGCCCACATGGAAATGCCGGAGATGCCACTGATCAAGTTCATCGACGGCTATGAGACTGTGGCCGAGATAGAGACCGCGCTCGGGATTCCCGCGGGCGAGCTCGCGGCCACCCTCGACCGCTACAACGAGTACGCGGCCCGCGGCGAAGACCCCGACTTCCACAAGCAGCCCGAATACCTTGCCGCACAAGACAAAGGTCCGTGGGCTGCATTTGACCTCTCGCTCGGCAGGGCAATGTACTCAGGCTTCACGATGGGCGGTCTCGCGGTGTCCATCGACGGTGAAGTACTGCGGGAGGACGGCAGCGTCATCCCCGGCCTCTACGCCGCGGGCGCGTGCGCGTCGAACATCGCGCAGGACGGCAAGGGCTACGCCAGCGGAACACAGCTGGGGGAGGGTTCGTTCTTCGGCCGCCGCGCCGGAGCGCACGCTGCGAAGCGGCGGCGTTAGACCGGTTCGGTCTGCTCGACGCGGCCGAGTTCCCAACGGCCGTCACCGAGAAGCTGCAGATGCTTCTCGTGATGCTGTTCCACCGCCGGGCGATGGCTGACGCTGACGACGATGCACCGCGGCAACTCGGTGCGCACCAGTTGATACATCGTCATCTCGAGACCCACGTCGAGCGCCGACGTCGCCTCGTCGAGAAACACCGCTTTGGGCTTGGTCAGCAGAATGCGGGCGAACGCCACCCGCTGTTGCTCGCCGGGCGAGAGCACCTTCGCCCAGTCCTGCACTTCGTCGAGGCGATCCACAAGGTTCGGCAGGGCAACCTTGACGAGCACCTTCTGCAGCTGACGGTCCGGAATGTCACCGGCCGCTGCCGGATACGACACGACCGCGCGCAGGTCGCCCAGCGGCACGTACGGCAACTGGGACAAGAACATCGTCTCGTTCTCGTCCCCGGGTCGGCGTAGTGTGCCCGTCGCAAACGGCCACAGCTGCGCCAGGCTGCGCAACAGCGTGGTCTTGCCGGTGCCCGAAACACCGGTGATCACCAGGCCGTCGCCAGGGTCGAGGTGCAGGTCCAGTGGCGAAATCAGTTGCACGCCATCGGGAGTGCGGACCTCGACGTCGTCGAGTTCGACGAAATCGGTTGCGGTGTCCTCGGTGTCGATCGTGGGCAGCTGCCGCGCCCGTTCGTTGGCGTCGACCAGTCCGTCGAGCCGGATAATGGCCGCACGTAACACCGCGAACGCGTCGTAGGAGTTGCGGAAGAACGACAGCGATTCGGAGATTTTGCCGAATGCGCTCGCGGTCTGACCGACATCACCGAACTTGATCTCCCCGGCGAACAAGCGGGGCGCCTGAATCACCCACGGCAGCACTACGCTCGCCTGGCTGA
>DASWBF010000071.1:0-3717 GCA_036390735.1 Mycobacterium sp.
AGCCCGCCGCGTCTCCACGACGAACCGGGGCCTGCTACCCGGCGTTCCGGTACCTACCGGGACGGGACTTCCACCCGCTAGCCTGATCCAGCTTTCTGGACGCACCATGGCGAAACGTTAGCCGAGCCTCTACGCATCCGGTAGTTTCAGCGGCGCTTTGCAAGCGAATGCATTGTCATAGTTGCTTACGACGACGAAATCCGTGCAAGAATCGTGTCCATGCCTAATTCCGGGGGACGGATCGGCGTTCAGGCGGTGCAGTTGCGAGCGGCCACCTCACTGAACTCCCAAGCCATCGCGCATCTCGACGACCTGTCGAAGGCGATCATCGAGAAACTGCAGGAAGACGGCCGGCGGTCCTATGCCGGAATCGGCAAGGCGATCGGGCTGTCGGAGGCGGCGGTGCGCCAGCGCGTGCAGCGGCTGATCGACGCCGGGGTGATGCAGATCGTCGCGGTCACCGACCCGATGCAGCTGGGCTTCGCCCGCCAGGCGATGATCGCGATGCGCTGCACCGGCGACACGATCAAGCTCGCCGAGAAGTTGGCGGAGCTGCCGTCGATTGACTACCTGGTGTTGACCGCGGGGTCGTTCGACGTGATCGCCGAGGTGGTCTGCGAGGACGACAACGATCTGCTGGAGCTGCTCAACTCCCAGATCCGCGCACTGCCCGGCGTCCTGTCCACCGAGACCCTCGTTTACCTCAAACTCGTCAAGCAGCAATACAACTGGGGCACCCGATGACAACTACCGATGTGAAAGGCGCCGCGGGCAGCTTGGCCGCGAAGGCCGACCGCCACCTGTGGGGTCATTTCGCGCGGCACGGCGCGGGCATCACTCCGCCGATCATCACCCGCGGTGAGGGTGTGCGGATCTACGACGACCGCGGCAAGTGCTACCTCGACGGCCTGTCGGGCCTGTTCGTGGTGCAGGTCGGTCACGGCCGCAAGGAGCTCGCCGAGGTCGCCGCCAAGCAGGCGGAAAAGCTCGCGTTCTTCCCACTGTGGTCGTATGCCACCCCGCCCGCGATCGAACTGGCCGCACGACTCGCGCATTACGCACCCGGAGACCTCAACCGGGTCTTCTTCACCACCGGCGGCGGCGAAGCCGTCGAGTCGGCCTGGAAGCTGGCGAAGCAGTACTTCAAACTGACCGGCAAACCCGGTAAGTACAAGGCGATTTCGCGGTCCATCGCCTACCACGGCACCCCTCACGGCGCGCTGGCCATCACTGGTCTGCCGACGTTCAAGGCGCCGTTCGAGCCGATCACGCCCGGCGGGTTCCGGGTGCCCAACACCAACTTCTATCGGGCGCTGGCGCCCTACGACACCGACTTGAAGGCGTTCGGGCAGTGGGCGGCCAACCGGATCGCCGAGGCGATCGAATTCGAGGGACCCGACTCCGTCGCGGCGGTGTTCCTGGAGCCGGTGCAGAACGCCGGGGGCTGCTTTCCGCCGCCGCCCGGCTATTTCGAGCGCGTCCGCGAGATCTGCGACGAATACGACGTGCTGCTGGTCTCCGATGAGGTGATCTGCGCGTTCGGCCGGATCGGTTCGATGTTCGCCTGCGACGACTTCGGTTACGTGCCAGACATCATCACCTGCGCGAAGGGCATGACGTCGGGGTACTCACCGATTGGGGCGATGATCGCGTCCGACCGGCTGTTCGAGCCCTTCTCCGATGGCAAGACGACATTCACCCACGGCTACACGTTCGGCGGGCATCCGGTATCGGCCGCGGTGGCCCTTGCCAACCTCGACGTCTTCGAGCGCGAGGGCCTCAACGACCACGTGAAGCAGACCGCGCCGGCCTTCCGCGGGACGCTCGAGAAGCTGCTCGACCTGCCGATCGTCGGCGACGTGCGCGGCGAGGGCTTCTTCTACGGAATCGAACTGGTCAAAGACAAGGCCACCAAGCAGGTCCTCGACGACGAGCTCAGCGAATGGCTGCTGCGCAGCTTTTTGTCCACCGAGCTCTTCGAGGCCGGCCTGTACTGCCGCGCCGACGACCGCGGCGACTCGGTGATCCAGCTGGCGCCCCCGTTGATCAGTGGCCAGGCCGAGTTCGATGAGATCGAGCAGATCCTGCGCGGTGTGCTGACCGAGGCGTGGGCACGCCTGCAAAACCATGGTGAACCCTGGCACTAAATCGGGGATAGACCCGGTCCGCCGGTACGCTCCACCGATCGGGGAACTGCCCACTTATACCGACCTGTAACCGCCCGGCAGCGGGTCGATGCCCCGCAGCGTGACCTTCGTCCCGTAATCTGCCGTGTCGATGGGTGGGATCAGGTGTGCCGCGTGCCGCGTGCTCGGCGCGGTCTCTGCGGCGGTGCTGGTGGGGTTTCCGACGCTGGGCGCCGTGCCCGTCGCGTCCGCGGAGCCGGTGGCATCTCCAGACACCGCATCGTGCCCGTACCAGCTGGCCACGCCGCCCGCCGTCGACGAATCCGAAGTCCCGGTCGCGGGTGATCCGCCTCTGCCGCTGCCGGTGCCGGCCAAGCCCGCCGGCGGCGACGGCCTCAGCGGCTGCGGTGTGGTCGTCGCGCCGAACACGCCCCCGGTGCCCGACGACATCTCCGCCGAAGCGTGGCTGGTCGCCGATCTGGACACCGGCGACGTGATCGCCGCGAAGGATCCGCACGGCCGGCACCGGCCGGCCAGCATCATCAAGGTGCTGGTGGCGATGCAGGCGATCAACGAGGTGGGCGTCGGCAAGGTGGTCACCGGCACCGCAGACGACGGCAACGCCGAAGGCACCCGCGTCGGCGTCAACGAGGGCGGCACCTACACCGTCTATCAGCTGCTGCACGGGTTGCTGATGCACTCCGGCAACGACGCGGCGCACGCGCTGGCGATGCAGCTGGGCGGGATGGACGTGGCGCTGGACAAGATCAACACGCTGGCCCGCAAGCTCGGAGCCACCGACACCCGGGCGGCGACACCGTCCGGTCTGGACGGCCCGGGCATGAGCACGTCGGCGTACGACATGGGCCTGTTCTACCGGTACGCCTGGCAGAACCCGATCTTCGCGCAGATCGTCGCGACGAGGACGTTCGAATTCCCGGATAGTCACGGCGGCGCGCCATACCCGGTGGAGAACGACAACCAGCTGCTGTACAACTACCCCGGCGCGCTCGGTGGCAAGACCGGCTACACCGACGACGCCGGCCAGACCTTCGTCGGCGCGGCCAGCCGCGACGGCCGGCGCCTAGTGGTGGTGTTGCTGCACGGCACCCGGCAGCCAATCCCGCCGTGGCAGCAGGCCGCGCATTTGCTGGACTACGGGTTCGCGACGCCGCTCGGCACCAAGGTCGGCAAGCTGGTCGACCCGGACCCGTCGCTGGTGCCGAAACCCTCCGATTCCCCCGTTTCCGCCGCCGGACCCGGCCTGCCGGGCGCGATGAACGAGCTGCCGGTGCGGGTGGGGGTGGCGATCGTGGGCGCGATGATCGTGTTCGGCCTGATCCTCGCCGCGCGATCGGTCAACCGGCGAACGCAGAATTAGTCTTTACCCCCGTCGCCGAGTGTGCGCTGGCTGCGAAAAACCTTGGCTTGGGAAAGTCCCATTCAACGAATAGTTTAGATTCGACGTGAAGGTCGGGCTGTATTTCGATTTACGAAATCCGACGGGTTGGCGGCAGGACCCCGCGCGTCTGCACGCGTTCACGCTGGAAGCGATCGAAGAGGCCGAGCATCTGGGCATCGACTCGATCTG
>DASWBF010000072.1:0-20369 GCA_036390735.1 Mycobacterium sp.
CACGTACTTCACGTAATCCGGCATTCGCCGCAGGATCGTGTCGGTCACGTCTTCGTGCGTGTATCCGCGATCCACCTTGTCGCGGTGCAGTTTTTGAATCCACTCCAGGTTGATCACCGGAACGACACCGATCCGTAGGTCGGCATATCGAGCGACATCCACCTCGTCGGTCACGATCGCACCGTGCAGTCCTTCGTAGAACAGCATGTCGGACTCTTCGGGAAGCGGCTCCCACGGCGTGAACGTCCCCGCCTCCTGGCCGTGCGGTTCTGCTTCGACGTCATCGTGCAGATATCTGCGGACCTTGCCCGTCCCCGTTTCACCGTAGACCCGGAACAGCTCTTCAAGTTCCTTGAACAGGTTGGTTTCCGGCCCGAAGTGACTGAACGAATGGTCCCCGCGGGCCTTCGCGTCGGTGATGGCGGCCTTCATCTGGACTCTGTCGTAGCGATGAAAGCTGTCGCCCTCGACGAATGTGGCTCGCACACCCTCGCGACGAAAAATCCGCTCGAAGGTGCGCATGACCGAGGTCGTGCCGGCCCCAGACGAACCGGTGACCGACACGATCGGGTGTAAGCGGGACATGACGTTGTGGTGGCGGTCAGCCGTGGCTCGTGGTCAGGCGATCGCCAAACATGGCACCCACAATGACAGGAGCGATTGCGCCCGCCATCCCCCGCCCGGGGGACTGTGTGGGGGCTCAGCTGCTCACCCGGACACTACGCTCAGTCGCGGCTGATCCATACCGCGGCGTGCGTGCCCAGCACCGAGAGCGTCGCGTACAGAACCGCTTGGTTGATCTCACCTTGGCTGCACAGCGACGCGTCCACCTGCACCGCGTCGAGCTTCGCGTCGGGCAGCACCAGTACCGACGACCCGTACGTCGCGCAGGCGTGGCTGGGCCCCTGCCCCGCCGGCAGCGTTGGCGCCACCACCACCATCAGCGGCCCTCCGCGCTCGGTGGATTCGTCGCTGTACTGTTCCTTGATCGCCGAAATCTCAAGGCCCAGCAGCATATAACCGTTGCCCGTGAAGATCGCGGGATCTCCGAGGGACGCCTGGCTGAGCATGGCTCCATCGGCTCGCCACGCTTCCACGCTGGTCGACTTGACGGTGACGCCGGTGTCGTTGCGGTTCGTCGGCAAGACTCCGACCGGGAACGCAACCGGGTACGCGGCGGTGGTGCCGGCGATCCGGTCGCGTGGCGAGTACACGTACACGCCGCGCATTTCGCTTTGGTTCTCCAACGGGCCCAGGCACACGGTGCCGGTGAGCCGGTCAGGGTTGGGCGCGGACAACGGCGAAATCGCGAGCGAAGCAACGTCGTTGCAGCTGCCCAGGCCGTCGGCTTCGATCGGGTGGGCGAGTGCGCCGTACAGACCTAAGCGGATGTCCTCCGGTTTGGCGTGCGGCTTGCCCTGTTCGGACGGGGAAGCATCGACGTCGACGAGCACGCGGCCCGACTCCCAGCGCAGGTTGGATATCGAGATGTTCCACCCAAGCAGGGCCAACGATTCACCGATCTTCGCCGTGGCTGCACCGTACGGGTGAGGCTGGCTCTGCGGCGCAGCGCAGCCCGCAGTGACAGCGAGCACGGCCGTCGACAGCGCGGCGAAGAGAGCACGCAAGGTCTTAGTGGGTCAGCCGCTTGTTGACCAGCCGCGACATCCACGTCGGGCTGACTTGCAAGAAGTAGTACGCCAACTTGGTCTGCGTGCCCACCGGGTAATGCACTTTCGGCATTCCTCGCTTGCGGTGCAGCGCACGCCACGCGGCATCGGCGATGTCATCGGGCGTGAGGTGGATTCCCAGCGACTCGGTGGCGCCGGTATGCACTCCGGTGAGCATCGCCGTGTCGACGAACAACGGCCACAGCGCGGACACGGTGATGTCGTGGGGACGCCATTCCAGATCCAGCCCCTCGGTGAGGCCGCGGACCGCGAATTTCGTTGCGCTGTAAGATGCGAGCTCGGCCTGCCCGTAGATCGCCGACGCCGAGCAGAGGTTCAGGACGCGAGCGCCGGCGGTGTCACGAAGGTACTCGAACGCGGCGTGGCAGCCGAATATCACTCCCGTGACGTTGACGTCGACGATCTGCTTGTGCCGTTGCGGCGGGATGTCGACGAAGTTGCCGGCGGCCAGCACACCCGCGTTGTTGACCAGGATGTCCAGCCGTCCACCCGTGGTGCTGACGAACTCACTGAGCGTGCGTTGCCACGCGTCGAAGTCGGTAACGTCCATTGCTGAGGTCCATACCGACCGACCATGTTGTGCTGCTTCTGTTTTCAGGTTGTCAAGTTCTGTCTCGTCGACGTCGACCGCGCCAACGGTGTAACCCGCGGCGGCGAACCGGCGCACGACCGCCAGCCCGATGCCGCGCGCGGCGCCCGTGACGAAGATCGACTCAGGTGCGGTCACGGCCACGTCCCACCGTCTTCGTCATGAGCCTCACCAGGTTTCGCGGCACCAACCGTGAAGCGGTGGTCAACGTCTTGTACTGCAACGCGGGAATGATCACCACCTTGCCTTTCGCGACATCGGCCAGACAGTCGTCGACGACGTCCTCGACGTGGAGCCACCAGAACTCCGGCATCGGTTTTTCCATGCCGGCGCGCTCGTGGAATTCGGTGTGCACGAAGCCTGGACACAGCGCGTGCACACCCACACCGGTGCCGGACAGCCCGTTGGCTAGGCCTTCGGAGAACGACACCACCCACGCCTTGGACGCCGAGTACGTCGAGCCGCGGCCGGGTAGCAGCCCGGCGACGCTGGCGACGTTGATCACGGTGCCGATTCCGGCGTCGAGCATCGGCGGCAGCGCCGCGCGGGTGAGGTGCATGACCGCGGTGACGTTGACGTCGAGCTGGGCCTGCAGCACCGCGGGATCGGTGGTCCAGAACTCGCCGGACGTGCCGAAGCCGGCGTTGTTCACCAGCACACGCACACCGTTGCCCAGCCGCTCGGCGGCAGCTGCGCGCCCGTCGGCGTCGGCGAGGTCGGCGGTTAGGACTTCGCTGTTGGTGCCGTGGTTCTGGTACAGGGTGTCGGCCAGCCCGCGCAGCCGTTCGGTGTCGCGCGCGACCAGCGCCAGGTCGTACCCGTCGGCGGCGTAGCGCCGGGCGAAGCCCGCGCCAATGCCAGACGTGGGACCGGTGATCAGGGCGACGGGACGCGGCATCCGCGGCTACGGCTGGTAGCTGGGCGGACCGGGCCGCCCGGCGCGCGTCTGCTGCGGGCGGTGGATCGGCTCAGACTGTGGCTGTTGACGCGGGGGCTCGCCGCGGTAATCCGTCGGAGGGCGTCCCGGCGGAAGCTCGGCTGGCGGCGCAACCGGTCGACCGGGCGCGCCGTTGCGGCGGGCGGCGGGCTGCCCGATGGCCTTGCCCGGTAACGGCGGCAGCACCCGCAGCAGGTCGTTGAACTGCCGGACAGTGCGCAGGCCCTCGTCCCACTCGGCGCGCGTGCTGGTGATCGGCATGCTCACCAGCGTCCAGTTCTGCTCGTTCCACATGATTTCCGCGCAGTCGGGAGCGGTGTGCGCGAACGTCACCATCCGGCGATCGCACGCGCGCCGCGCGGCGTCGAGGTTGGTGGAGTACACCATCCGCGGGCCGATAGCGCCGAGCAGCCACACGTCGTTCTCCCGCGGCTCCTTGAGTCCCTTGAGCCGCAGGTCCATCACGACGTTGGTGCCGATCTTGCGGTGCAACGCGATCACGGTCGCGACGTCTTCGAGGTCGAAGATGTAGACCGCCTCGCCGCGGATCTGGCCCAGCACCACGTTGCGCGCGCTCACGTCGCCGACCGTGGACATCACGCCGCGCTTCCAGCGTTCGAGGATCTCGCCCGACTCGGGCTCGTAGTCGAACCCGTGTGAGCGAGCCCAGGACTTGCGGCGCCGGCCGTGGTTGTGCCGTCGATCGAGGTCGACGTACAGCAGCACCCCCGCGGTCACGAAACAGAGCGCGGACAGCGTGAACCAAAGCGGAACCATTAGGCCTAGCCTATCTGCTGCCGGCGGCGATTCCCGAACTCGCGCGCGTCTCTTGCGCGAGCCGTAACGTCGGCTCATGGCATATCGCGACTACCAGTACCTTCGCATCGCGGTCGACGACCGGATCTGCCGGGCGACGATCGACAATCCGCCGATGAACCTCGCGGATCTCAACCTCTTCGGCGAAGTCGGCCGCTTCGCACTGGAGGTCGTCGCCGACGACGACGTGCACGTGGTGCTCGTGGATTCGGCCGACCCGGACTTCTTCGTCGCCCACGCCGACGTGACAATGCTGCAGGCACTGCCGACCGATGACACCTCGCTGCACGACGAGCTCTCAGCGTTCCACGCCGTCGTCGAGCTGTTCCGCACCATGCCGAAGGCGACGATCGCGGTGATCGAGGGGATTGCCCGCGGTGGCGGCAGCGAGTTCGCGTTGTCGTTCGACATGCGGTTCGCCGCGCTGGGCAAGGCGCGCCTAGCGCAACCCGAGGTCGCGGTCGGAATCATCCCCGGCGGCGGCGCGACGCAACGACTGCCTCGGCTCATCGGCCGAGCCCGCACGCTGGAGATCGTGCTCGGCTGCATGGACATCGACGCAGCGACCGCCGAGGCGTGGGGATACGTCAACCGCGCGCTGCCGCCCGACGAGCTACGCCCGTTCGTCGACACCCTGGCGACACGTATCGCGTCGTATCCGCTCGATGTGATCGCGCGGGCCAAACGCGCGGTGGACGCCGCGGTCGGCGACCCGATCCCCGGCTTGAACGTCGAAGATCAACTGTTCCGCGAAGCTATGGCAGGGCCGGCCGCCGCTGAACGCATGGCGGCATTCATGGCCGGCGGCGGCCAGACCCGCGACTACGAGCTCGGCGAAACGCCGTTCTAGAGACGCTCCGACCAGACGTTCGAGCGCGCCTCGCGCCGTGCCGGCGATCTTGGCATGAGCCGGTCCGAATTCTTCACTCGTGCTGCCGAGCGCTACCTCGACGAACTGGACGCCCGGTCTCTAACCGGCCAGATCGACGACGCCCTCAAACACCTGAGCGCACCGGATGAGGCCACTGTCGCCGCCATAGCAGCTGGCCACCGCGTACTCGATGCCGTGGCCGACGAGTGGTGATCCACCGCTCAGACATTTACTGGGCCGATCTCGGACCTGTATCCGGCAGCCGACCGGCCAA
This sequence comes from Mycobacterium sp., assembly GCA_036390735.1. GTDB lineage: Bacteria > Actinomycetota > Actinomycetes > Mycobacteriales > Mycobacteriaceae > Mycobacterium. The sequence continues at coordinate 5,179 of DASWBF010000072.1, forward strand.
GCGCCGTCCGGTGGACTGCGTCGAGTTCTCGCGCGATGACCCGCGATTCAGCAACTCAGCCGAGGCTGATGGTCTTCGCGCGAGCGCTCATCCGAGCACCAGCGAATCGCCGTCCGGGCTGACGTTGACCGGAACCGTGTCGCCGTCGTGGACGTCGCCGGACAGCAGCATCTTGGCCAGCTGGTCGCCAATGGCCTGCTGCACCAACCTGCGCAGCGGGCGCGCGCCGTACACGGGGTCGAACCCGCGCTGGGCCAGCCACTTCTTCGCGGGCAGCGACACCTCCAGTTGCAGCCGCCGCTGAGCCAGCCGCTTCTGCAGCTGTGCCAGCTGGATGTCGACGATCTGCACCAGCTCTTCGGGGTTGAGGCCCTCGAAGATCAGCACGTCGTCCAGCCGGTTGATGAACTCGGGCTTGAACGTCGCGCGCACGGCCGCCATCACCTGCTCCTCGCTGCCGCCCGACCCGAGGTTGGACGTCAGGATCAGGATCGTGTTGCGGAAGTCGACCGTGCGGCCCTGCCCGTCGGTTAGCCGACCCTCGTCGAGGACAGCCAGCAGCACGTCGAACACGTCCGGGTGCGCCTTCTCGACCTCGTCGAACAGCACGACCGTGTACGGACGTCGCCGCACCGCCTCGGTCAGCTGGCCGCCCTGGTCATACCCGATGTAGCCGGGAGGGGCCCCGACCAGCCGGGCCACCGAGTGCTTCTCGCCGTACTCGCTCATGTCGATGCGCACCATCGCGCGTTCGTCGTCGAACAAGAACTCCGCAAGCGCCTTGGCCAGCTCGGTCTTACCGACGCCGGTCGGACCGAGGAACATGAACGAGCCCGTCGGCCGGTTCGGGTCGGCGACACCGGCCCGACTGCGCCGCACGGCATCCGAGACCGCCTGCACGGCCTTCTTCTGGCCGATGACGCGCTTGCCCAGCTCGTCTTCCATCCGCAGCAGCTTGGCGGCTTCGCCTTCGAGCATCCGGCCGGCCGGGATCCCGGTCCACGCCGAGACCACGTCGGCGATGTCGTCGGGTCCGACCTCTTCCTTGAGCATCACGTCCTCGCGCGCCTGCGCCTGCGGCAGCGCGGCGTCGAGCTGCTTCTCGACCTCGGGGATGCGCCCGTAGCGCAGCTCGGCCGCCTTGGCCAGGTCGCCGTCGCGCTCGGCCCGCTCCGACTCCTGACGCAGCGTGTCCAGCTGCTCCTTGAGATCACGGACGATGTCGATCACGTTCTTCTCGTTCTGCCAGCGGGTGGTCAGCTCGGCGAGCTTCTCCTTCTGATCGGCGAGTTCGGCGCGCAGCTTCTCCAGTCGGTCCTTGGAGGCCTCGTCCTCTTCCTTCTCCAGCGCCATCTCTTCGATCTCCAGCCGGCGCACCAGCCGCTCGACCTCGTCGATCTCGACGGGCCGCGAGTCGATCTCCATCCTCAGGCGGGAGGCGGCCTCGTCGACCAGGTCGATGGCCTTGTCCGGCAGGAAGCGCGAGGTGATGTAGCGGTCGGACAGCGTCGCGGCGGCCACCAGCGCGGAGTCGGTGATCCGCACGCCGTGGTGCACCTCGTAGCGCTCCTTGAGGCCGCGCAGGATGCCGACCGTGTCCTCGACCGACGGCTCGCCGACGAACACCTGCTGGAAGCGGCGCTCCAGCGCGGCGTCCTTCTCGATGTGCTTGCGGTACTCGTCGAGCGTGGTCGCGCCGACCAGCCGCAGCTCGCCGCGGGCCAGCATCGGCTTGATCATGTTGCCGGCGTCCATCGCACCCTCGCCGGTGGCGCCGGCGCCGACGATCGTGTGCAGCTCGTCGATGAACGTGATGATCTGCCCGGCGGAGTTCTTGATGTCGTCGAGCACGGCCTTCAGCCGCTCCTCGAACTCGCCGCGGTACTTCGACCCGGCCACCATCGACCCCAGGTCCAGCGCGACAATTGTCTTGTCCCGCAAGCTTTCCGGCACATCGCCGGCCACGATCCGCTGGGCCAGGCCCTCGACGATCGCGGTCTTGCCGACGCCGGGCTCGCCGATCAGCACCGGGTTGTTCTTGGTGCGACGGGAGAGCACCTGCACGACGCGTCGAATCTCGTTGTCGCGCCCGATGACGGGGTCGAGCTTGCCCTCTTTGGCGCGGGCGGTCAGGTCGGTGGAGTACTTCTCCAGCGCCTGGTAGGTGCCCTCCGGGTCGGGGCTGGTGACCCGCGCGCTGCCGCGGACTTTGACGAAGGCGTCCCGCAGAGCTTGAGGCGAAGCGCCATGGCCTGTGAGGAGTTTGGCTGTGTCGGAATCTCCGGTGGCCAGCCCGACCATCAAGTGTTCGGTGGAGACGTACTCGTCGTCCATCTCGGTGGCCAGCTGCTGCGCGGCGCTGATGGCAGCCAGCGATTCGCGGGACAGCTGCGGCTGACTGCTGGCGCCGCTGGCGCTGGGCAGCTGGTCGAGCAGCCGCTGCGTCTCCATGCGGATGGTCGCCGGGTCGACGCCGACGGCCTCCAGCAGCGGCGCAGCGATGCCGTCGTTCTGCGTGAGCAGGGCCATCAGCAGATGGGCCGGGCGGATCTCCGGGTTACCTGCGGCGCTGGCCGCCTGCAGTGCCGCGGTCAACGCCGCCTGAGTCTTCGTGGTCGGGTTGAACGAGTCCACGACACCTCCGATCGTCTAAATGGGGCCAGAAAAATGCTTGTCGGGAAGTCCAACGCCGTCAAGGTTGAGTCTGTTCCGCTCAACTCTACCTTTTTCGCGACAGTGCGGCTTCGTACGGGACACGCCGCGGGGTGCGCATAAATCCGCACAGTCGACGCAATCCGCGACATGATCGGCTGTTATGGCCGCGAACTGGGGCACCGTGCTGACGGAACTCATCCCGTTGGCGTTGGTGATCACGCTGTCACCGCTGTCGATCATTCCGGCCGTCCTGGTGCTGCATACCCCGCACCCCCGGCCGGCCGCGTTGCTGTACCTGGTCGGGTGGGTGGTCGCGCTCTTCACGCTCACGGCCGTTTTCGTCGGGGTGTCCGGGCTCGTCGGAAGCCTCGAGAGCCCACCTAAGTGGGCGTCGTGGCTGCGCATCGTCGTCGGCGCCGCGCTGATCGTATTCGGCATCCTCCGCTGGCTGACCCGCCACCGGTCCCCACACATGCCGGCCTGGATGCGTCAGCTCACCAGCGTCACACCCGCGAAGGCGGGCGTCTACGGTGCGGTATTGGCGGTGGTGAACCCGAAGGTGCTGTTCATCTGCGCCGCAGCGGGATTGGCGATAGGCACCGAGGGGATCGGCGCACCCGGAGCGTGGCTGGCGGTCGCGTACTTCGTCGCGATCGCCGCATTCTCGGTCGCCTTGCCCATCCTGGCGTACGCGGTGTCCGGCGACCGCCTGGACGGGCCGCTGTCCAAGTTGAAGGACTGGATGGAGCGGCACAACGCCGCGCTGGTGGCGGCGATCCTCGTCGTGATCGGTCTGCTGGTGCTCTACAAGGGCGTCCACGGCCTATAACGACAGCCGATCCAAGCCGAGCTCGTCGGCGGGGGCGGTCAGGTATCGGTGCACCGCGGGGCCTATCAGCGCCACCACGTCGTCGACATCCAAGGTCGCCAGCGGCGGCACTCGCATCACATAGCGCAGTATCGCGGTGCCGACCAGGTTCGTCGCCGCCAGCATCGCGCGCAGCCGTGCGTCCTCTCCGCCACCGAGCGCGCCGGACACCGCAGTGAGCACGTAGTTCTGCATGAAGCCGCGGAATGCGTCGTGCGCGTCGGCGTTCGATGTCGCCGACTGCAGCATCGACACCATGCTCGCCGCGGTGTCGGGTTGCTCCCAGATCCGCAGGTACGCGCGCGCCATCCGGTTCCCGATGTCACCGTCGCCGTGCGCGATCGCGGCCGCCAGTACGTCCGGGTCGAGGATCAGCCGCATCGACTCCCGGAACAGTTCGGCCTTCGATCCGAACAGGTACAGCACCATCGACGCGTCGATGTGGGCTTCGTGTGCGATCGCCCGCAGCGTCGTCTTGTCGTAGCCGTGTCTCGCGAACTGCCGCTTGGCCGCCCGCAACACCGCGTCGCGCGACACCGGCTCGCCTTGGCGTCGCCCGCGCCGCTTGTTGATCGTCGCGGGTCGGGACATATCTGGACGCTACCGCGACGTCTACGGCGGGATCTCCTTCGGGCGGCCCGGCCCGACCCTGCTCATCGCGACCGGCGCCAGCCCTACCGTCGCCCAGCTGTTCACCCAAGTAGGCAACGGTGTCGCCCAGCACGCCGGCGTCGCGTTGCGCGTCGAAGACCTTGCACCGCCGACCGCCGACGATCCGCGCGGCGCGGGGCTTGCCGCGTCGGTGCTGCCGATCACGCTGGCAGGTTTGCTGCCGGCCATTGCCCTCGTGCTGCTGCTGAAACACGAGGTGTGGACCAGATTGGTTGCCACTGTTGCCTTTTCGGCGCTATCGGCGGTGACGATCACCGCGATCCTGCGCTACGTGCTCGGATCGATCAATCAGAACTTCTGGGGCGTCGCGGGCGGACTGACGCTCGGCATACTGGCTGCGGGCCTGGCGATTTTGGGGCTCGGCTCGCTGTTCGGGCGCGTCGGGCTGGCGGTCGGGGCGCTGGTGGCGCTGCTGCTGGGCAACCCGCTGTCCGGCCTCAACAGTGCGCCGGAGATGTTGCCCAGCGGGTGGGGCGCATTCGGCCAGTACCTGCCGCAAGGCGCCAACGCCACTTTGCTGCGGTCGACGGCGTTCTTCGGCGGTGCCGGCGCGGGCACCGCGGTCACTGTGTTGACGTGCTGGGTGGTAGCCGGAGCGGTGATCGTTGCGGTCGCCGCATTCAGGGGCCGCGCCGGTGGCGGCGATCCTCATCGTGATCGGTTTGCTGGTGCCGTACAAGGAGATCCACGCGCTGAAGAGAGTCCACAGACACCCTAGAATCATCCGTCGTGGGCCTGGAGGATCGCGACGCGCTGCGCTTACTGCGTTCGGCCCTCGATCCCCCCGACGCCGACAACGAACTGGTCTGCAGGTTTTACACGCGGTGGTTCGCCATCGATCCTTCGATCCGCGACCTGTTTCCGCCCGACATGGACGGCCAGCGCGCGGCGTTCGGCGAAGCGCTGCGGTGGGTCATGGGTGAACTCGTCGCGCGGCGGTCCGATGAACCTGTCGCGTTCTTGGCTCAGCTGGGCCGCGATCACCGCAAATACGGTGTCACACAACAGCATTACCAGACCATGCAGGAAGCGCTGTACAGCAGCTTCCGCAGTCACCTGATCGACTGCTGGGACGACGCGGTCGACGAAGCGGCCCGCGATGCGCTTGCGTTGATCATCGGCGTGATGAGCGGCGCCGCCGACGCCGAATCCGGCCCGGCGTGGTGGGACGGCACGGTCGTCGAACACCAGCGGGTGTCGCGCGACGTCGCGGTGGTTCGGCTTCAGCTGGACCGGCCGATGCACTACTACGCGGGGCAGTACGTCAACGTCCAGGTTCCGCAGTGCCCGCGCCGCTGGCGCTACCTCAGCCCGGCGATCCCTGCCGATCCGGGCGGCACGATCGAGTTCCACGTCCGCACCGTGCTCGGCGGGATGGTCAGCAGCGCGGTCATCAGTGAAACCCGCCTCGGGCACCGATGGCGGCTGTCCGCTCCGCACGGCGCGATGGAGGTCGATCGCGAGGGCGGCGACGTGCTGATGGTGGCCGGCAGTACCGGGTTGGCGCCGCTCCGAGCGCTGATCATGGACATGACCCGCTTCGCGCACAACCCACGCGTTCACCTGTTCTTCGGGGCGCGCTACCCCTGTGAGCTGTACGATCTGCGCACGCTGTGGAGCATCGCCGCCCACAATCCGTGGTTGTCGGTGTCGCCGGTGTCGGAGTACAACCACAACCCGCCGTGGGCCGGCGACTACCCCGACGTCCAGCCGCCGCGCGGCCTTCATGTGCGCCAGACCGGTCGGCTGCCCGAGGTGGTGACGAAGTACGGTGCCTGGGGCGACCGCCAGATCCTCATCAGCGGTAACCCCCAGATGATCGCAAACACCAAGGCAGCGCTTGTTGCCAAAGGTGCTCCGCTGGAACGCATCCAGCACGATCCGCTCGTGCCCTGACATCAGCCGCGCGGGCGGCAGGTGAGCCACCTTGTGGCACAATCCGACGATGGCCGACTTAGAGACCATCACGCTCAAAGATCCGTCCTCATCCCTGACCGCAACCTACGTACCGCGCGCCGGCATGGTCGGCGCATCTCTGTCAGACGACGGAGTCGAGCTGCTCGGTCAGCGGCGCGGCCTGCACGCCTACATGACCACGGGTAAGACAATGGGCATCCCGATCCTGTACCCGTGGGCAAATCGGTTGAGCGCCAACACATATCAAGTCGGCACCGGGGCGGTGACACTGACGCCTGGCATCGGCGGGGTCCGCACGGATCAACACGGCGTGGTGATCCACGGCATCCTCGCCGCCTCCGAGGGCTGGGAAGTCAAAGACCAGACCGAGAACCGGCTTACCGCCGAGCTCGACTACGGAGGCACTCCGCGGCTGCTGGTCAGCTTCCCGTTCCCGCATGTGTTGACCGTGGACGTCACGCTTGCCGACCGGGTGCTCACCGTGCGCACCACCGTGACGGCGACGACCAGGGCCGACGTGCCGTTGTGCTTCGGCTTCCACCCGTATCTGCGGATTGCCGACGTCCCCCGGGCCGAGTGGGAGATGGAGCTGCCCGCCATGCGCTACTGCCCGGTCAACGCGTGGATGATCCCGACCGGCGAGACGGAGGACCGCCCCGCATCCACAGAGACGTTGGGCGACAACTACTTCGACAACAGCTATGACGAGGTGAAGCCCGGGTCGGTGTTCGCGGTATCGGGTGGCGACCGGCGCATCGAGGTGCACTTCGACGAGGGATACACCGCCGCGCAGGTCTTCTCGCCCAGCGACGACGAGGTGATCTGCTTCGAGCCGATGTGCGCCCCCACCGATTCGCTACGCCGCGGCACCTACCGCGTCGCCACCGAGGGGGAGCCGGCCACCGCGACGTTCTCGATCCACGTCTAGCGCGCTAGCCGGGGTGCCGCGACTGGCGACCCCCCGTGGTCGCCAGTCGTCATCAAATGATGACAGCGTGCCCGATATAGGTCACTGAACTCGATCAACTGCGCGTTCTGCTCTTCGCGCGAGCGCTCATCGCCGAGAGCGCCGCGACTGCCGCGGCTCCCAGACCACCAGCGCGGTGGACTTCGGCACCACCGCGACGTCGCGGCGCTGGTTGGTGCGCAGTTGCTGGACCTCCTCGGTGAGCTCACGCAGCCGCGACTGCAGCGCCTCCACCTGGTTGGTCAGCTCGATGATCCGCTTGATGCCGGCGAGGTTGACGCCCTCATCCTGCGACAGCCGCTGCACCTCCCGGAGCAGGTCGACGTCACGTTGCGAGTAGCGGCGGCCGCCACCCATGGTGCGGCGCGGCGTGACCAGACCGAGCCGGTCGTAGGTGCGCAGCGTCTGCGCGTGCATGCCGGCCAATTGGGCGGCCACCGAGATCAGGAACGTGCGGGTCTCGTCAGCGCTCATAAGCGCCCCGCCCATCCGGACCTTGGGTCGAACCCGCTGGCCTTCTCCGCGGCCGCGTACTTCTCCAGCGCTTCCAGAGCGGCGCCCTCGAGGTTCGGCGGCACCGCCACCTTCACCGTGACCAGCAGGTCGCCGTTGCTGCCGTCACGCTTGGGCACACCCCGTCCACGCACGCGCAGGATGCGCCCGTCGGCCGTGCCCTTCGGCACCCGCACGCCGACCTTGCCATCCAGTGTTGGCACGGAAAGCGTTGTGCCTAAAGCTAATTCGACGAAGCTGACCGGCACGGTGACGGTCAGGTCGTCGCCGTCGCGGCCGAACACCTTGTCGGGTCTGACGTGCACGGTGACGTAGAGGTCGCCCGACGGCGCCCCGCGCAGCCCCGCTTCGCCCTGGCCGGGCAGCCGAATCCGCTGCCCGTCCTGCACGCCCGGCGGGATGCGGACGTTGATGGTGCGGGTGCGGGTGGCCACCCCGGTGCCTTTGCAGTCCGGGCAGGGGTGCTCGATGATCGAGCCGGTGCCGCGGCAGTCCGTGCACGGTTCGGAGAACCCGAACGCGCCCTGGTTGCGGTTGATCACGCCCGACCCGTTGCAGGAGCTGCACACCTTAGGGCTGGTGCCCGGCCGTGCGCCGCTGCCGTGGCAGTTCGTGCACGGCGCCGGGCTGGTGAGCCGCAGTGGCATCGCGACGCCCTTGGTGGCCTCGACGAAGTCGAGCTCGGTCTCGGTCTCGAGGTCGTTGCCGCGACGCGGACGGCTGGGCCGCGGCTGGGCACCACGGCCGAACAACCCGCCGAACAGGTCGCCGATGTTCGCGCCGCCGGTCTGCCCGGCGGAGTCGAACAGATCGTTCAGGTTGAACTCGGTGCCGTTGCCGCCGGTGCCGAACCCGCCGAAGTTGCCGGCCGAGAACCGGCGACGGCCGAAGCCGCCCTCGGCGAACAGTCGCCGGGTCTCGTCGTACTCCTTGCGCTTGGCCGGATCCGACAGAACCTCCTTGGCTTCCGCGACAGCCTTGTACCGTTCTTCGGCTGCTGCATTGCCCGGGTTGCGGTCGGGATGATTCTCGGCGAGTAGCTTGCGGGCCACCCGCTTGATCTCATCTTCGCTGGCATCAGAGGAGACGCCCAGCTCCTTGTAGAAGTCCTTTTCGACCCATTCGCGTTGAGCCATGCGGCGTCACCTCCTTCCCAGGATCAGCTGGCTGATTCTTCTGATTCTGCGGTGTCTTCCGCATCCGCGTCGGCTTCTTCACCTGTTGCTCTTCGAGCAAGCGGCTCATCGTCGACCGTGTCGACCACACCGACCAGCGCGTGCCGCAAGACCTGGTCACCCAGCCGGTAGCCGCGTCGCATCACCGTTCCGACGACCGGCTTGGTGCCGTCCCCCTCGTGCTGAACCGCTTCGTGCAGTGACGGGTCGAAGTCGTCGCCCTCGTCGCCGAACGCCGTCAGGCCGAGTCCCTCCATCGCGCCGGTCAGCTTGTCCGCGACCGACTTCAACGGCCCGGATTCGAGGTCGCCGTGGTTGCGGGCGCGGTCGAGATCGTCGAGCACACCGAGCAATTGGGCGACGACGGCCGCCTTCGCCCGTTCCGCGGCGAGCTGTTCCTGACGGACCGAGCGCTTGCGGTAGTTGTCGTACTCGGCCTTGACCCGCTGCAGCGTGGCCTTCAGCTCGGCGGCCTCTTCGGTGTCGGGCACACCCGGTGCCGGCCCACTCGGGGCCGGGCCGGCTGCTCCCTCACGCACTTCCCCCGTTTCGGGGTCGATGCGCCGCTTGTCGGTGATGGTGACGGGTTCGTGGCCTTCGTCGGGCGTCACCTGTCCTCCTGATTCTCGTCGACCACCTCGGCATCCACTACGTCGTCGCCACCGGGAGCGCTCTCAGCGCCGTCGCCGCCGGCCGCCTGGGCGGCCTGAGTGGCCTCGTAGATGGCCTGGCCCAGCGCTTGCGACTCTTGACCGAGCTTTTCCATCGCGGACTTGATCGCGTTGATGTCGGTGCCGCCGAGCGCGGTCTTGGCGTCGGCAATCGCCGCGTCGACCTTGTTCAGCGTGTCCTCGGGGACCTTGCTGCCGCCCTCGGCCTCACGCTGTTCTTCGACGAACTTCTCCGTCTGGTACACCAGCGTCTCGGCCTGGTTGCGGACGTCGGCCTCCTCGCGACGGTTGCGGTCTTCGTCGGCGTGCGCCTCGGCGTCCTTGATCATCCGGTCGATCTCCTCCTTGGACAGGCCGGAGCCCTCCTGGATTTGGATCTTGTTCTCCTTGCCGGTGCCCTTGTCCTTGGCGGTGACGTGCACGATGCCGTTGGCGTCGATGTCGAACGTGACCTCGATCTGCGGCACGCCGCGCGGAGCCGGTGCGATGCCGGTCAGTTCGAAGCTGCCGAGCAGCTTGTTGGCCGAGGCCATCTCGCGCTCACCCTGATAGACCTGGATCTGCACCGACGGCTGGTTGTCGTCGGCCGTGGTGAAGGTCTCGCTCCGTTTGGTCGGGATCGTGGTGTTGCGCTCGATCAGCTTGGTCATCACGCCGCCCTTGGTCTCGATGCCCAGCGACAGCGGCGTAACGTCAAGCAGCAGAACGTCTTTCACTTCGCCCTTGAGCACACCGGCCTGCAGCGCGGCGCCCACCGCGACGACCTCGTCGGGGTTCACACCCTTGTTGGGCTCCTTGCCGCCGGTCATTTCCTTGACCAGATCCGACACTGCGGGCATCCGCGTGGAGCCGCCCACCAGCACGACGTGGTCGATGTCGGCCACCGAGATGCTGGCGTCGGCGATCACCGACTGGAACGGCTTGCGGGTGCGATCCAGCAGGTCCTGCGTGATCCGCTGGAACTCCGCGCGCGTCAGCTGCTCGTCGAGGAACAGCGGGTTCTTGTCGGCGTCGACGGTGATGTACGGCAGGTTGATCGAGGTGCTCTGGCTCGAGCTCAGCTCGATCTTTGCCTTCTCGGCGGCCTCCCGCAGCCGCTGCATCGCCATCTTGTCCTTGGTCAGGTCGATGCCGCTGGTGCCCCTGAACTTGTCGACCAGCCACTCGACGATGCGGTCATCCCAGTCGTCGCCGCCGAGGTGGTTGTCACCCGAGGTGGCGCGGACCTCGACGACGCCCTCGCCCATCTCCAGCAGCGAGACGTCGAACGTGCCGCCACCGAGGTCGAACACCAGGATCGTCTGCTCCTTGTCCGCCTTGTCCAAGCCGTAGGCCAGCGCGGCGGCGGTGGGCTCGTTGATGATCCGCAGCACGTTGAGGCCGGCAATCTGGCCGGCGTCCTTGGTGGCTTGGCGCTGCGCGTCGTTGAAGTACGCGGGCGTGGTGATCACGGCGTCGGTGATGTCCTCACCGAGGTAGCTTTCGGCGTCGCGCTTGAGCTTCATCAAGATGCGCGCGCTGATCTCCGGCGCGGTGTAGTTCTTGCCGTCGATGTCGACGGACCAGTCGGTGCCCATGTGGCGCTTAACCGACCGGATGGTCCGGTCGACGTTGGTCACCGCCTGGTTCTTGGCGGGCTGACCCACCAGGACCTCGCCGTTGCGCGCGAATGCGACGACGGACGGCGTGGTGCGGGAGCCCTCGGAGTTGGCGACGACGACGGGGTCGCCACCCTCCAGAACCGCGACGACGGAGTTGGTGGTCCCGAGGTCGATTCCGACCGCACGAGCCATGGTGTTTCCTCCTGAACTGATATGTGTACGTCTGCTGAGCGAATCAGGCTCAAGTCTGCTCCGCTGGCGCAGTCCGCGTCAACTCGTAGTTGAGCCTAGTTCACTCAAGTTGTCGAACATGCCAACGGGGTGGGCGGCGAGTTTGTTCCCGGACCTGCGCCGAATAGCAGGCGTTCCTACCTCAGATCCCGAAGACCCGGCGCGCGTTGCCCGCGAGATAGAGGCTTCGGGCCTCGTCGCTCAGCCCGAGGTCGTCGAGTCCGTCGAGGGCGTGGGCCGGCGCGATCATCGGGTAGTTGCTTCCGAACAACACCTTGTGCTGCCCGCTGCCCGTCTTGAGGTAGGTCACCAGTTCTGGCGGCAGCCGTTTGGTCGTATACGCCGACGTGTCGATGACGACGTTGTCGTGCTTGCGGGCGACGGCGATCATCTCCTCGGTCCACGGATAGCCGACGTGCCCGCAGACGATCGTCAGCTCCGGGAAGTCCAGCGCCACCTGGTCGATGTACGGAATCGGGCGGCCCGTCTCGGACGGGCGCAGCGGACCGGTGTGGCCGACCTGGGTGCAGAACGGCACACCCAATTGCACACATTCGGCATACAGCGGGTAGTAGCGCCTGTCGGTCGGGGGCGCGTTCCACAACCACGGCACCACCCGTAAACCCTTGAACCCCAACTCCGTGACGCAGCGCCGCAACTCGCGCACGGCCGACATCGGCTTGTCGAGGTCGACGCAGGCCAGGCCGGCCAACCGATCTGGATGGGCCGCAACCCAACCGGCGACCTCGTCGTTGCTGATCAACGGTTCCTGGTGAGGCGCCGACCACGCCGACAGCAGCCCGAAGCCCACACCGGCGGCGTCCATCGCATCAACGGTCGCTTCGATGCCGGGCATCTGGTCGGGGATGGAATCACCGGTCCATCGGCGCAGCGACGCGAAGATGTCCTGGGCCAGGAAGCGAGGCGTCGGGTGCTGCATCCACACATCGATGACCGTCACGGTTCGAGTGTGCGCCTCACCTGTCGGACGGGCTCGGCGTTCGCGGCCTTAGGCGGCGACGGTCACGTCGACGGACAGCAGATCCTCGAGCGCGTGGGCGGCGGTCCAGTTGCCGGTGCGCACGGCTTGCGCGAGTTCGTCGACCATCGGGGTCTCGACCTCCAGCTCGGCCAGCCACGCCGACACGGTGGCCGCGATCTCGTTGCTGCTCACCCGCGCGGCACGTCCCCTGTGCAGCCGGTCCGCAACCTGGTAAACGGTGGCCGTGTTGCGCGATGTCCGCCGAATCCAGTTGGTGCTCATGACCTGCTCCTTGTCCGTTCTTGGCGGCTTGTGTGCCGCTGTCATGGGTAGGAGTGAGAAGCCCTGTCGGCAGTGACGTTTTTTCAGAGGACTTTTCCAAACCTCTTTCGTCACGTGAGTCACTACAGTCACGTTCGTCACTGCTTAAGTACCCTGATAGAGATGCGCGAGGGGGAAGCGGTGCGGAAATCGGCGGTGGCCCTGATGGCCGCAGCGATAGCGCTCACCGGCTGCACGTCGTGGACGAACGGCAAGCCCGTCGCCGTCCCGTCCAACCCGACCGAGCCGACGTTCCCGACGACCCGCCCGAGCCGCACCCCGCCGAGCACGCCGTCGTCCACCACGCCCGTTCCGGCGCCCACGCCGCCACCGGGCGGCGAGACGCTCGACCCGAATGAGCAGGGCTACGTGTACATCGAAACCAAGTCCGGCAAGACCCGCTGCCAAATCTCTCAGACGGCCGTGGGCTGTGAGGCACCGTTCACCAATTCGCCGATCCAGGGCGGTATTCCCGCGAACGGAGTCGACGTCACCGCGGGCGGCGATTTCCGGTGGCTGGTCGGCAACCTCGGCGACATCACACCCGTGACCCTCGACTACCGCACCTACCAGGCGCAGGGCTGGACAATCGCGGCGGACGAAGACGGCACCCGCTTCACCAACAACCGCAGCGGCCACGGGATGTTCGTCAGCATCGAGAAGGTCGAGTCCTTCTAGCACACTAAACGTGCTGGTCAGGGCACCGATCGAGGCTCAGCGAACGGTTCTGGACCGCAGATGGTCCGCAGTAGATCGGATCGCGGTGTCCAGCCGGTCCGCAACGCCGTCCAGATCCTCGTCGAACAGATCGGCGTAGACGTCCAGCGTCATGGACGCCTTGGCGTGGCCGAGCATGCGCTGAACGGCCTTCACATTCGCCCCGGCGCTGATGGCCAGGCTCGCCGCCGTATGCCGTAGGTCATGCGGCGTGATGGACGGGAAGGCGTCGTCGTCGGCCTGGCACTTCTGCACTGCCGACGCAAAGGTCCGGTTACGGTAGTTCGAGTGGCGCAGCACGCCGCCGCGTGAGTCGGCGAACACCAGGTCGTCACGGCCCTTGCCCATCATGAGCGCGGCCAGCTCGTCGGCCAGCGATGCGCGTGCGCTTCGACATCACGCTGGAGCCCAGCGCACCTCTGTTCGAATTCCTGATCAAGCGGGGCGAGACGATCGTGCTCGACGCCGCGACGGAGGGCCTAGGCACGCGTGTCCTCGGCTAGCCGACTGGCATAGGCATCGGACTTGAAACTTCACAACTGCTGTGGGCGTCGGCGCGCCGACCCGGGTCAGCCGAAGTTCTGGCCACCATTGGGCTCGGCCAACACCGCCCAGCGCGGAGGTCAATCGCTTTAGGTCGCGCTCCACACGGCTAGCCGTCGGCGGGCTCGTCCAGGCCGCTGTGCCCGTGGCAGTCCAGAACAGCACACCGCCGCCGTTGGGGCGTAACCTCCGTCTGATCCTTCTGACCGTCATAATGCGTCAGAGTCTGCGAAACGAGCTCCGTTTCGCCGCCGCAGATCGGGCAGCGATGGTCAGCGTCACGTACGATTCGTGGCTCTATCGGCATGTCCATGTCCCGCACCCTAAACCCTGGTAGGTCTTGGAACGAGTGGCCCAAAGCCCTCCGGCGTGGGGTAGTTCTTCCCTACTTGCTTCTGTCGCATCGGAGTTAAATGGTCGCAGTCTAGGATCATCCGATCCAATATCAACTCTGGGAGGTCATCGTGTCAGGCACCGTCGCTCGCGTCACCGAGATCAGCGCCAGGTCCGACACCAGTTTCGAAGACGCCGCGAAAGGCGGCCTCGCTCGGGCCAACGAGACGCTGCGTGGCGTCAAGTCGGCCTGGATCAAGGAGCAGTCGGTGGAAGTGGAGAACGGAAAGATTGTTGCCTACCGCGTCAACATGCTGGTGACGTTCGTCCTCGACTAGCGGGCGAAACCCGGGGACGCGGTCCCACGCAGAGGCACGAATGGCCCGGCCTGGGGGTATTCCCTGGGGCGGGCCGTTCTGTTGGGGCCACACGGGGGGTGAAGGTGCGCAGCGCCTCCAGCAGCCGCTGCAGCCAACGGTGGCCATCGGGACCGGCTGCCCGCCATCCAGACCGATCTCGGTGACCGGACCATCACGGGGAACACGTCAAAGCACTGCCACTCCAGGGGGTCCGGGAGATCGGCTCGCCCAGTGCGTTCGTGGCCGATCTGTACGGGGCGCACTTGCACAGGCACCTGGGCAGTCGCCCTTTGAGGTGTGGTGGCGATTGCCTCAGGCAGATTGGGATGCGGACGGGGTTTCGGGTTCACGCGGCCCCATGTCGAGGCGGAACGGTGGATACTCGTCGCGCATCAGCGAGGTGTAGGCGAATACCCGGATGGCCCACCGGTTGATGCCGATCACGAAGTCGTAGAGGCCCTTCGGGTAGCGCGCGGTGAACAGCAGGGCCACCACCGCGATCAGCAGCAACACGCGGATCAGCGGCACCAAGATGGTGCCGTCACCCCAGTCGTCGTCGTCATTGCCCATGAAGGCCCCGACACCGCCGTAGAAGAAGGCCACCAGTACCAGGTAGTGCGGGACGGCCAGCAACCACCACTTGATCAGCACCAGACCCCGATGTAG
>DASWBF010000073.1:0-1863 GCA_036390735.1 Mycobacterium sp.
CATGTGCTCGAGCGTGATGATGTCCTTGTTGCCGGTCGCGGTGATCACGATGTCGGCGTCGCCGATGGCGTCCTCGACGGTCTTCACGTCGAAGCCCTCCATCAGCGCCTGCAGCGCGTTGATCGGGTCGATCTCGGTGACGGCGACGCGCGCCCCCTGACCCTTGAGCGACTCCGCGCAGCCCTTGCCGACGTCCCCGAAGCCGCAGATCAGCACGTTCTTGCCGCCGATCAACACGTCGGTGCCACGGTTGATGCCGTCGATCAGCGAGTGCCGGGTGCCGTACTTGTTGTCGAACTTGGACTTGGTCACCGAGTCGTTGACGTTGATGGCCGGGAAGGCCAGCTCACCGGCCGCGGCGAACTGGTACAGCCGCAGCACCCCGGTGGTGGTCTCCTCGGTGACGCCCTTGACCGACTCGGCGATCTTCGTCCACTTGGTCTTGTCGGACTCGAAGCGTTCCCGCACGCGGGCCAGGAACACCTTCCACTCGGCCGGATCGTCGTCTTCGCCCGGCGGGACGACGCCGGCCTTCTCGTACTCGGCGCCGCGCAGCACCAGCATCGTCGCGTCGCCGCCGTCGTCGAGAATCATGTTCACGGGCTCGCCGGGCCACGTCCGCATCTGCTCGGTGGCCCACCAGTACTCCTCGAGCGTCTCGCCCTTCCAGGCGAACACCGGGACCCCCTGCGGCTCCTCCGCCGTTCCGTGCGGGCCGATGACGACAGCCGCCGCGGCGTGGTCCTGGGTGGAGAAGATGTTGCACGACGCCCAGCGCACCTGCGCGCCGAGCGCGACCAGCGTCTCGATCAGCACCGCCGTCTGCACGGTCATGTGCAGCGAACCCGAGATGCGGGCGCCCTTGAGCGGCAGCACCCCTGCGTATTCGCGCCGCAGCGCCATCAGGCCCGGCATTTCGTGTTCGGCCAGCCGGATTTCCTTGCGACCGAACTCGGCCAGCGACAGGTCGGCCACCTTGTAGTCGATGCCGTTTCGGACATCAGCGGTCAGCCTGTTCTCAGTCGTCGTCATTTCGTCCTTCTTGTGCACGCGCGGCGATCACTTCGCCAGGCCGCTAATTCTGTTCGATGACACCGTATCGTTCGGCGAACGGCGTCATCAGCCTGGCTAGGTCGTCGGCCACATCGTGATCGGCCTCCGGCGGCATCGACACGTAGCTCATCGCCAGCCGCACGATCGCGCGCGCCAGCACGCCGGCGTCCTCGTCGGAGGCATTCACCCAGCTCTGCGCGAACGACGCGGTGAGTCGCTGCGAGCAGTGGTTGATGATCGGCGCGCTGTCGACGGTGATCAGCTGCAGCAGGTCCGGCTTGGCCTCGCCGTTGAGCAGGGAGATCACCAGCGGGTCCGACGCCGACTCGGCGAAGAAGGCCCGGAACCCCTGAACGAAGGCGGAGTAGATGTCGCCTTCATTTCGGCGGATCTGGTCGTCAATCACGTCGACGAGGCGGTCGGCCAGCCGCAGCGCGTACCTCTGCGCCAGGCCCAACCGCGAGCCGAACTCGTTGTAGATCGTCTGGCGGCTGATCCCGGCGGCGCGTGCGACGTCCGCCAGCGTGATCGCCGACCAGTCCCGCGTCAGCAGCAGATCCCGCATGCCGTCGAGGATCGAGTCGCGAAGCAGCGCTCGCGACGCCTCGGCATAGGGGACCCGCTGCTGTGTTTCCATACGGGCGACACTAACCGTCACGAACGGGCGACCTCGATCATCTCGAAATCCGCCTTGGCCGCGCCACAGTCCGGGCAGCTCCAGTCGTCGGGGATGTCGTCCCAGCGCGTGCCGGCGGCGATGCCGTCCTCGGGCCAGCCCAGCGCCTCGTCGTACGCGAAGCCGCACTGGAT
>DASWBF010000074.1:0-2223 GCA_036390735.1 Mycobacterium sp.
CGGTCATGAACGAGTCGCCGGCACCCACCGTGTCGACGACCTCGGCCGGGTACGCCGGTATGCGTTGCGCGCCGTCGGTGCAGATGGCGTAGGAGCCATCCGCTCCGAAAGTGACTGCGACGATCGCGGGCCCGAGCGCCAGCCAGCGCGCGGCGAGCTCCTCGGGCGTCGAATCGGGATCGAGCCAGCGCATGTCCTCGTCGCTGGCCTTCACCACATCCGAGCGGGCGACGACGGCTTCTACGCGGCCCAGTGCCTGCCCGGGGTTCTCGTAGAACGCGGACCGGATGTTGGGGTCGAAGGTGATGGTCGCCGTCGGTTTGTGCTTGTCGACCAGCTCGACCACGCCGCTGGCGCCTGGCATGAGGGCGGTGGCTATCGAACCGGTGTGCAGCACCAAGGGTTCTGTGGTGCTGACGCTCGGCGATACCTGCCAGTTAATGTCGAAAGTGTAAGTCGCCGAGCCTTTTTCATCGAGCTCTGCCAACGCGGTGGCCGTGCGAGATGCCCCGATGCTGCCCGCGGCGAGGTGCACGCCGCTGTCGTGCAGGTAGTCGGCGATCCGCCGGCCGCGGGGGTCGTCGCCGATCCATGTCAGAAACTCGACGCGACGAGCGAGCAGCGCCAGGCCGACCGCGACGTTCAGCGGGCTGCCGCCGACGTGCTCCCCGAGCGTCTGACCCTGGTGCTCGACGATGTCGATCAACGCTTCGCCCACGACAAGAGCGGTATCGGCCATCGCACTCCTTCGACTGCTCGTCATAGCTCGCCTGGATCGTCGGGCACGTCGACGGCGTGCTGCTGCAGCGCCTCCAGGGCCACCACGTCGAGAGTGGACTCGTGGGTGGACGCCAGCACCACCGGGGCGGCGCAGCCGTCGTGGTGGGACCGCAGCCAGTTCGCGGCGGTGACACACCAGCGGTCGCCGGGCACGAGGCCGGGAAACCGGTACTGGGGCAGCGGTGTCGACAGGTCGTTGCCGATCGAGCGCTGGTGCTGCAGGAACTCGGCGGTCATGACGGCGCAGATGGTGTGCAGGCCGATGTCCTCCGGCCCGGTCGAGCAGCAGCCGTCGCGGTAGAAGCCCGTGAGCGGATCGGTGCCGCACGGTTCCAGCGGGCCACCGAGCACGTTGCGGTCGGCCATCGGCTCAGTATGCCCGGATATCTGCTGGCCGACGGGTGCGAAATGGCGGAATTTGTCGCTGCGAGGCGGGCAGTTCGACTAGTGCCTTCCTCGGTGGCATCTGGGCTAGGGTGACAATCGTTACCACACGAGCCTCAGATGTCACAGTTTCCCCTTCGAGGACGGGATATGTTCGTGCCCGACTCTGAGCGACAACGGCGCCGTCAGATCATCTCGTTCCTCGTCAGCCACCGCATGATCGGCCACCCGACGAACACCGGCAGCCAGCAGGTGAGCACCCGGTACAACAGCACCGACGGCACGCCAACGGCCGCGGGCACCCCGAACGCCGCCAGCCCGCCGATCAGCGCCGCTTCGACAGCTCCGACGCCACCGGGAGTGGGCGCCGCCGAAGCGAGGGTGCCGCCGATCATCGTCACGACGGTGACGGTGACGAACGTGGTGCCGCCGCCGAACGCCTCGACGCTGGCCCACAATGCCAGCGCCATGCCGAGAGTCGTTGCGGCACAACCGAGTACGATCAACGCCAGCCGCTTGGGTTCGCGGACGAGCTCGACGAGGTCGCCACCGACCTCCGTGAGCCGAGGCCGCACCTCGGTCCCGAGCCAGCGCCGCAACCGAGGGACGAACAGGAACGCGCCGACAGCCCCGAGCGCTAGCCCGGCGACCAGGTACAGGATCGTCGCCGACGGGACGAAGTGGGACAGATCGGCCGACGCGCCCACGGCGGCACTGAAGAAGATCAGCAGGACCACGTGGGTGAGCACCTGCACCGTCTGCTGGAGTGCGACGGCCGCGGTCGCGCGCACGGTACCCAGGCCGGCCTTCCGCAGGAATCGGGTGCTCAGCGCAAGCCCGCCGATACCCGCCGGGGTGGTGGTGGCGGCAAAGGTATTGGCCACCTGCATGATTGCGAGATTCTTGAAGCTCACCAATCCGTTGGCGCAGGCCCACAGCGCGGCCGCCGCGCCGAGGTAGGTGAGTGCCGACACCGCTAAGCCGAGCAGCGCCCACCACCAGTTCGCGGTGCGCAGTTCGGAGAAGAACGTCGGCACGGTGCTGATGAACGGGTAGGCG
>DASWBF010000075.1:0-8751 GCA_036390735.1 Mycobacterium sp.
TCGCGGCGGCGGGTCCTTTGGTGTGCGGATGCCGGATCACCTCCACCTGACAGCTCATGGGCTCGAAGTCGGACTGGCGCACCGGAATTGCCGAGCCGTCGTCGACGACGATCACGCGCAGCCCTCTCAGCGTCGACAACAGCCGCCGTAAGCCAAACATGTTGTCGTGCACGGGAACAACGATCGTGACATCACGGTGAGACGGTCCGCCGGAAGGACGGGGGTGAGCTACGGTGGCGTCCAGCAGCGTCCGTGCCAGCTGCGCGCTGACCGCGTCGTGCACCTCAACCCGGCCGTTGTCGATCAGCGTGCGGGCCGACGGGGCAAGTCGCAGCAGCCGAGTGGGCGATCCGCCGAGCAAGGCAGCGCCCGAGCCCAGCACGCGGACGCGACGATCGACCTGGACAGCAAACCCGTCCGGCAACCGCGGCTGGGTCATCGCAGCATCCCGTCGTCACCGGGAGCCCAGCACCGGATCCAGGTCGTGCAGGCGTCGACCATCTCGGTGAACAGGCGCGCGCCCGCCTCCGCTGTCGCGGTGGTGGGGTCCCCCAGCACTCCTACCTCGCTCACTGCCGCTACCCCGCCGCGGCGCATGGTCGACATCAACTCCGCTAGCGGAGCTACGTTACCCGTACGACGCTCGTCAATGCGGACGGTTTGCGGTGAAAGATGCAGGAGTATTGAGGTTTCCGTGTGGCCCGCGTGAGCATCCCCGCCGGGCACCGAGCAGGGGCACCACGCGGCGTCGCACCCTTCGTCCCGGAGGCGCCTCACCGCCGCCACCAGCGCGTCGACGTTTCCGCCGTGGCCGTTGACGAACACGACTCGTGGTGCCCATGCGCACGCGGAGCGGCCGAACTCCACCAGCACCGTCTCGAGAGCGGCGGTTCCGATCGACAGGGTCCCGGCGAAAGCCTGATGCTCCCCGCTGGCCCCGTAGGCAATCGCGGGCGCAACCGTGGCCGATCCGGGGGGGAATGTGGGGACGACGGCGTGCGCGACTGCGTCGGCGATGCGGGTGTCGGTGTCCAGCGGCAGATGGGGCCCGTGCTGCTCGGTGGAGCCCACTGGAACCACCACGGTTGGCGACACACCTTCGACCTGCTTCGACGTCGACTTCCCTAAATCCGTCGGGAAGACCACGTGGCGATCGTAGGCCGAATTCATCTGGGATACACGAAGTGTTCGCGGATGAGTAGATTTGCTTCCGAAAAAACTGCGTTCCGCCACGAACAGATTTCACGTCAGCATCGCCAGCCCCGTCGGCACCAGGGATTCCGAAGCTGAGCTCACGAACTCCGGTCGGTCGGAACCCCCAGGGCGCGGATGAAGTCGGGAGGCATCACGATGTCCTCCGGCGTGAGGTCGTGGATTGACGACTTCCCGAGACCGCGCATTGCCGAGTCGATGCCGCCGCGAAGGATGTCGAGGACGTTCTCGACGCCGGCCTGGCCGCCCGCCGCGAGACCCCATAGGTAGGCCCGACCGATCATCACGGCCCGAGCGCCCAGCGCCACCGCCTTGACGACGTCGCTGCCGCGCCGGATGCCGCCGTCGAGCAGCACCTCGATATCGTCGCCGACCGCGTCGACGATCGCAGGCAGGGCCCGGATGGACGCAGGGGTGCCGTCCAGGTTGTTGCCGCCGTGATTGGACACCGAGATGGCTGAAACCCCGACGTCCACAGCGCGTTTCGCGTCGTCGACGCGCATCACGCCCTTGAGCATGAACCGACCACCCCACAGCTCGCGCAGCCAGGCGACGTCTTCCCACGTCGGCGGCGGGGTGTTCATCCACTCCCCGTACGCCGCGAAGAACGGCGGGCCGGGCTCGCCCCGCGGCGCCTGGTTGGGTACCCGCAGGTCGGGCGGACGCAGGGTCTTCGCCCACTCCCACAGCCAGACGGGCTTGGTCAGCCCCGTGGGCATCATCCGCACCGTCGTCCGCAGGTTCATCTGTTCGGGGATCTTTGGGCTGCCCCAGTCGCGGCCATGGGAGAAGCTCCAGTCGGTGGTCAAGATCAGCCCGACGGCCCCGGCCTCGCGTGCGCGCTCTACGCGCCGCGCGATGGCCTCGCGGTCACCGAGCCAGTAGACCTGGAAGAAGACCTTTTCGTTGACGGCGATCACGTCTTCGACCGGCTTGCTCGCGAATGCGGATAGCCCCATCGCGGTGCCGCGGGCCGCCGCCGCGCGCGCGACCGCTACTTCGCCGTCGGGGTGAACCGCCTGCACGCCCGTCGGCGAGATCACGACCGGCAGCGAAATATCCTGTCCAAGAACGGTCGTCGTCATGTCACGCTTGTCGGTCGCGCCGATCACGTGCGGGGCGAAGCCCAGTTCACTGAACGCGTCGATGTTGTCGGCGACCGTCACGCCCCGCTCGCTGGCCGCCAGCAGCGCTGCATACACCGGCTTCGGCAGGCGCCGCTTGGCCTTCTCCTGGGCGAACGCCACCGTCTCAAACCATTGGGCCATTACTACACCGGGCTTTCGTTGCAGAGTCGGGTCGGCGGCCGGGACGTCAGCGTCAGCGCAACCGGACCGCGGCGGGAATGGTCAACGCTTGGCCGGGGCACGTGCCGCTCACGGGCCAGCGCAGGCGCGCCAAACCCTTGGACGCATTCGGGATCGGGCCCGTCGATCGGCAGACCGGTGAAGAACTTCGCCGCCATGCAGCCACCGCGGCAGCTGTCGTAGTGTCCGCAGCTGCTGCAGGCGCCGGCCGACTGCGGCTCACGAAGTTCACGAAACAGCGGGGCGTTCTTCCATACATTGTCAAAGCCGCCGTCACTCAACACGTTTCCGGCCAGGAAGCGGTCATGGATCGCAAACGGGCAGGCGTATACGTCGCCGACCGGATCGATCAGGCATACCACCCGACCGGCGCCACAGAGATTGAGGCCGGCCAACGCTCCCGGCTGGCCGAGCGGCGACAGGTGGAAGAACGAATCGCCGGTGAGCACGCGGTCGCCCCGGTCGACGAGCCAGTTGTACAGCTGCACTTGCTGTTCGGCGGTCGGATGAAGTTCGTCCCACACGTCGGCGCCCCGGCCGGACGGCCGCAGTCGGGTGATGCGTAACGTGGCCCCGTAACGCGTTGCAAGCCCAGCGAATTCGTCGAGCTGGTCGACGTTGTGGCGGGTCACCACCACCGAGATCTTGGCGTCCGTGAATCCCGCGGCTGCGAGGTGGTCCAATGCCCGAACCGCCATGTCGTAGGAGCCGGCGCCGCGCACCGCGTCGTTGACGTCCGCGGTGGCACCGTCGAGGGAGATCTGCACGTCGACGTAGTCGCTGGCGGCGAGCCGCTCGGCTCTCGCAGGTGTGATGCGCACGCCGTTGGTGGAGAACTTCACGCCGACGTGGTGGGTGGTGGCGTAGTCGACGAGCTCCCAAAAGTCAGGGCGCACAGTCGGTTCGCCGCCACCGATGTTGACGTAGAACACCTGCATTCGTTCGAGCTCGTCGATCACGTCCATGCACTGGCGCGTGGTCAGCTCACGGGGATCACGCCTGCCCGACGACGACAGGCAGTGCACGCATGCGAGGTTGCAGGCGTAGGTCTGCTCCCACGTCAGACAGATCGGCGCGTCGAGGCCACGCTCGAACTGCTCCACCAATCGAGGTACTGCGGTCACCCTCGCTCCTGACCCACCAACATGTCGGAGGTGGCGAGGACCTCCAGCGCGTGAAGATACGGCCGCTCACCGCCGGCGGTGACCCCGGCCGCCCGGCACGCGGACTGTGCGTCGGGATACTCGCCAAGTGATTGCACGATCGCCAGGATCGTGCGGTCCTTCAAGAACGACAGCTTGCGGGTACCGAAGTGGTACAGCAGCGCGCCGAACGGCTCCGGGCGCACCGCCACTTGGGGGTGCAGCCGCCAGCCGCGCGTGGCGTCGAACACCTCAGTAGACGCCGCACATGCCGTCGATCGACACCTCTTCGACGAGGGTCTCGGTGACGAGTTCTTCTGTGCCTGATGTCGCCGACGCTGCGGCTCCGGCGGCTTGTGCTTGGCTGTTCGGTTCCATCGGGCTGCCTTCCTGCTGGTTGGGTCTCGACAGATTGCAGTTGACTCGACAGAATATGGCATCGAGTGCCGAAATGGAAGGGTGGGGTGTGGTGTGGTGCAACCTCGGGTAGGCCGGCGCCGGTCGACCTCACGCCACCAGATCACCGACGTGGCGATCGCGCTGTTCGCCGGCCGCGGGTTCGGCGAGGTCAGCGTCGACGACGTCGCAGAGGCGGCCGGAATCGCCCGCCGGACCCTGTTTCGCTACTACCCGTCGAAGAACGCGATCCCGTGGGGCGATTTCGACGCCCACTTGCAGCACCTGTGGCGACTGCTGGCGGCAGTCGATCCCGCGGTGCCGATCGAGCAGGCCCTTCGCGATGCGTTGTCGGCGTTCAACACGTTTGACGAGTCCGAGACCTCGCGGCATCGGCTTCGGATGCAGGTGATTCTGCGGACGACGGAACTTCAGGCGTACTCGATGACCATGTACGCCGGCTGGCGCGAAGTCATCGCCGAGTTCGTCGCGGCGCGCTGCGGGACGAAGCCCGACGATCTGGTGCCGCAGACGGTCGCATGGGCGCTGCTGGCCGTCTCGCTGTCTGCCTACGAGCACTGGCTGGCCGACGAGTCGGTGTCGTTGACGCAGGCTCTGGCCGACGCGTTCGACGTCATCCGCCCCGGCCGCGAGCTGCTCACCTAGTTGGCGCGAGCGTGCGCGTTTGTACCCCAACACACCGGTGTTTGGCCTACAAACGTGCACGCTCACGCGAAAAAAGTCGGGTGCGGGGCGTCGGAGTTCGGCGCCCAACGGCGACGATAAAGATGTGAGCGCCGAACCTCGTCCGCCCGACGCTCCGCGTGCGCTGCTCGCACTGTACGACCAGGCGCTGCCCGCGGTGTACGGATACTTCGCGCGCCGCTGCGGTGATCGCAGCACCGCCGAGGACCTGACCTCGGAAACCTTTCTCACCGCGATGGACAGCGCTCGTAAGGACCACCCGCCCGACGTCAGCGTGCCGTGGCTCATCGGAGTCGCCAGACACAAACTGGCAGACCACTTTCGGCGCCGGCCCGACCGTCGCGCCGTGCCCGTCGCCGAAGTACCCGAGGATCCGGATGACATCTGGGACGCCGAACTGGACCGCATCGTCGCCGACAGCACGCTGCGGCGGTTGTCGGAGCCGCACCGCGCGGTGCTGACGCTGCGCTACATGGACGACTGCTCGGTGAACGAGTGCGCTGAGCTCATCGGCCGCACGGTCCACGCTACCGAGGCGCTGCTCGTGCGAGCCCGCCGAGCATTTCGGCACCACTACGAGGAAGGAGGTGCGCGATGACACACGACCCGCTAAATGTGCTACGCGCCGACGACCTTCCGGTACAACCCGATCCCGAGTTCGCGGCCCGGCTGCGGGCCCGGCTCGAATCCGCCCTGTCCCTACCCGCAGGAACCGAAGGAGTTGAGATGAGCGGCACCGCCCAGGCGCTCGCCGACCTGACCGAAGCAGCAGCACCGCCACGCCCGGCGGCCCTGCCCTACCTGGCCGTGGCCGACGCGCGCGCTGCCATCGCGTGGTACGCCGACACGCTGGGCGCCGTACTGGTCGGCGAGCCGATCGTGATGGACGACGGGCGGATCGGCCACGCCGAGTTGGCACTGGCAGGAGGTGTTCTCTATCTGGCTGACGAGTACCCCGAGTTTGGGCTGAAAGCACCTGCACCGCAGTCTGTTTCAGTGAGCTTGATGCTTCACGTCGCCGACACCGATGCGGCGCTGCGCCAGGCCCGTGACCACGGGGCGGTAGTGCAGCGGGAGGTCTATGAAGGCCACGGAAGCCGCAATGCCACGATCGTCGACCCGTTCGGCCATCGCTGGATGCTCAGCGGGCCTGTCAGCGCACCGGTCGAGGTGATCCGGCACGGCGACCTGGGTTACGTCTCGGTGTGGACGCCCGACGCCGACCGGGCCGCGGCCTTCTACGGCCACGTGCTGGGCTGGACGTACGACCCGTCGACACATCAGGTCACCAACACACAGCAGCCGGTCGGCCTTTTTTCCGTCGCTACGCATCCGACGATGTTCTGCTGCTACGCGGTGTCGGACCTGCAGGCCGCCGCCCGAGCGATCGTCGCCGCCGGCGGCCGAGTCGGCGAAGAGCGCGAATTCGGCGTCGGCACCGTGCTCGATGCGACGGACCCGACGGGCACTGCGTTCGCGGTCTACCGGGCCGCCGACGATGCGCGCCGTCTGCCGCTCAACGGTGCCGGCCCCGGCGAATTGTCCTACGTCACTTATGAAGTCGATAACTCAGCGGCGTTCCGTGAGTTCTATGGGCAGGTCCTGGGGTGGACGTTCGAGCCAGGCAGCATTCAGGACGGCTGGCAGATCACGGGCACGCACCCGATGGCCGGAGTTGCCGGCGGCAGCGCCGAGCCCACGACGGTGCCGATGTGGACGGTGGCCGACATCGACGACGCCGTCGCTCGGGTGCGCGAGGCCGGCGGCACCGTTATGCAGGAGCCAAATAGGCAACCGTACGGTGTGATGGCCGAATGCCGCGACGACCAAGGCAGCCGCTTCTACCTCGGCGAGTTCTCGGCTGCGCCGAAACCGAATTCCAGGTCGTGATCCCGGCCCGACCACAGCCCTGGTTTCACTTTCGGCGACGCCGACAAGTCAGTTCAAAACCTCGCTGATCGGTGCGCCGGCGGCGATCTTGGTGCGGGTTTTCATCACCGCTCCGGGCATGCCGCCACCGACTACGCCGGCCACCACGCCGTCGCGCTCGTAGTACGCAAGGAACTTGCGGCCATCGTCGTTGACCAGGTGCACGATGTCGTCAGCTTCCGGCTCGCCGAGGCACTGGATCTTGATGTCGTATTGGTCACTCCAAAAGTACGGCACGACAACCAGATTGTCTGGCAACTCTTGGCCCAGCAACGACGGCACCATGACTCGTGCTTGCTCGGCGACGTTGCTCCAATGCTCAACGCGCGCTTGATGTCCCGTCGCATCCTGCCACGATGCGACGTCGCCCAACGCCCAGATGTGTGGTGCACTGGTCTTTCCGACGTGATCGCACACCACACCGTTGTCGACCTTCACGCCGCTGTCCTCGAGCCAGTCGGTGGCCGGCCGAGACCCGATGCCGACAACCACCAGGTCGGTATCCAACTCGGACCCGTCGGTGAGCACCACCTTCTCCACCCGGCCTGAACCGGCAACCGACGAGACGCCCACACCAGTGCGCACGTCGACCCCCTCGGCTCGGTGCAGCCGCGCCACCAACGCGCCGACCTGCTCACCCAGCACCGACGCCAACGGCTCGGGCTGGGGTTCGACCAGCACGACGGCGACGCCGAGCCCGCGCAGGCTCGCCGCCACCTCGCAGCCGATGAACCCCGCGCCGACAACCACCGCGCGCCGTGCCGCGCCGGCCTCCTCGCGAAGCGCCATGCTCTCGTCGAAGGAGCGCAAGACGTGGATACCCCGCAAGTCTGGGAATGACGGAATGCGCCGCGGCACAAGGCCAGTCGCGATCACTGCCTCGTCATACTCCAGCTGCGTCCCGTTTTCCAGCGTCACGGTCTGGTTGGCGGTGTCGAGCTTGCGCACGGCCGATCCGAGCAGCAGCGTGATGTTGTTCTCGTCGTAGAACTCCCGCGGATTGAGCGCCGTGTCGTCCATCTCGCTGCGTAGCACCTGCTTGGACAGCGGCGGCCGGTCGTACGGCAGGTGCACCTCGTCGCTGACGATCGTGATCGACCCGTCGAACCCGGATCGCCGAAGCTGCTCGGCGGTGCGCGCCGCTGCCAGTCCCCCGCCGACGATGACTATCCGCTTGCTCATTACCGTTTCATACACCATCCGGCACTCCTGGTTTAGGGCCTCGTCCTGTCGATGAGATTCGACAACACGACGATGCTCTCGCTGCGCTCGATGTCTGCGCTGGATCGGATGCGCTCGAGGGCCTCCTCGAGGTGCTGCATGTCGCGGGCAAGCACATGCAGGATCGCGTCGGAGGTGCCGGTGACGGTGGCCGCGCTGACGACCTCGGGAATGTCCACCCACGCCGCGCGGAGACGCTCCGGTGCGATCGTGCCCTGACAGAACACCTGCACGTACGCCTCGGTGTTCCACCCCAGCGCGTTGCGGTCGACCACAGTGGTAAATCCTTTGATCACACCGCGGTCCAGCATCCGGTCCACTCGCCGCTTGACCGCGGGCGCCGACAAACTCACCTTCTCGCCGATCTCGGCGAAGGTGGCTCTCGCGTGCTCGGCCAGCTCGGCCAAGATGCGCTCGTCGATGTCATCCAGGCGGTCCACGTAGCGCCCTCCAGCGTCCACGCAACAAATCGAATACTTCCAGGCATTCGCGCAACAGAATATCGCAACACAAGCAACATATGGTGATTGATTGCGCGAACTGTCCGAAATATCGTGGTTTCGATGACGGAGTACCTTTTCGCCGCCGATGACGCCTGTCGTGACGCACCGTCGCGACTCCATGCCCGCACGCCGCGTGCCCGCCGCTACGTGATGACGCCGCCGGAGTTCTTCGCTGTCGAGTACGCGATCAATCCGTGGATGGACGTGGCCACGCCGGTCGACCGGCAGATCGCGGCTCGGCAATGGGAGTCGCTCTACGAGACCTATCTGCGCCTTGGCCACCTCGTCGAGCTAGTCCGGCCCGAAGCCGGGCTGCCCGACATGGTGTACGCGGCC
>DASWBF010000076.1:0-2092 GCA_036390735.1 Mycobacterium sp.
ATGATTCGCACCCGATGGTCGCTGGGCCGCACGCCGCGATTCTTGGTCATGACCCGCCAACTGCCGTCCATCTTCAAGTGCGAGTGGATGCTGGCCGGGCCGACCCGGATGAACAAATGCTTGCCGCGGCTGAGCACCTCATCGACGGTGTGGCCGGTCAAATCGACTGTGGCAAAACGGGGCACCCGCACGTCGCAGCGGGTAAGCGTCTTACCCGCCAGCCCGTCGCGCAGCTTCACGGCGGTGTGCCAGACGGTGTCGCCCTCGGGCATGCGCGCCTACCGCCGCAACCGCAACCCGCGCGGCGTGCGCGCGAAGCCGGCATCGGTCAGCGCGGCCGCGACTTCCGCCCGGTCACCGGATTGCGCCGGCTCGAGCACCGGCACGCCGTCGACTCGTTCGACGAGGACCGTTGGAACCCGCCCGTCGCTGACCAATTCGGCCAACGCACCGGCAGCCGCGCGGCGCGCCTCCGGGTCGGAGGAGAAGTTCAGCAGTGAACGACCGCCGCGTTCGAGGAACCACACCAGCTCGCCGTCGACGAGAACGACGAGCGCGCCCGCCTTGCGGCCCGGCCGGTGAGTGGTGTCGTCAGACGCCAACGTGGGCCACGGCAGCGCTGAGCCGTACGGATTCGCCGGGTCGGCCGCGGCCAACGCCACGGCCTGGTATGCCGGGCGGTCGGGGTCGAGGCTGTCCTGATGTGACCGCAGCCGGTCGACGGTGGACGCGACCGCAAACTGCGCCCCGCCGAGGGATTCGACGAAATAGCCGCGCTGGCAGCGACCGGCGTCCTCCAACGCGGCCAGCACCTTGTACAGCGTGCCGAACCCACCCGGCACACCCTCTGCGGTGACGCTGCCCTTGGTCAGCACGCCGTAGCGGCCGAGCAGCAGCTCCGCCGAAAAGTGTGCTCTGACAGTCGAATCCGGTTCTGGGGACGGCAGCGCTGACCATCTGCCGGCGACGGTGGGGTCGGCAGCACGGGCCACAGCGTGCGCGACGCTGTAGTGGCTGAGGCGCGGCGCGCGCCGACGTTGCCGATGTGCGGGCGCCGAGCGGCCGCGGCGGTGTGAGCCGGCCAGCAGGCCCCGCACCGGCGCGAACGTGTCGCCGGTCACCCAGCCTGCCCAGACGAGTTCCCACAGCGCCGCTTCCAGCTGTTCGCCGTCACGGTGCTCTTTCTGCTCCTCGCGTCCGCGGTGCTCTTTGTGCTCCTCGCGTCCGCGGTCGTCGGCCAGCTGCCGGAAGAAGAACCCGCCGCCGCGACCGAGCCTGTCGAGGATCAGCCGGTGGCGATCGGTGAACTCGATATTCGCCGGCGCGGGCAACGACAGCGGCGCGGTGTCGGCCATGTGCAGCGCGATCCAGCCGTCGCTGCCGGAGATCGCGCCGGCGCCGGACCAGAGAACCTCTCCGGACGCGAGGAGCTCGTCGAGCATCGCGGCTTGGTAGTCACGGACCCGCTGCCCGAGGACCAGCGGCTCGAGGGCCGACGCCGGCACCGGCACGCCAGCGAGTTGTTCGACCACCCCGGCCACACCGTCGACGCCTGACAAGCTCTTCGCGCCGACCTGCTGCCACCCTGGCAGGAATCGGCCGTAGGCCGCGGTGCTGACGGGCTCCACCTGTGCGCGCAGCGCGGCCAGCGACCGCCGCCGCAGCATCCGCAACACCTCGGCGTCGCACCACTGCTCGGAATCGGTTGCTGCCGTGGTGAATTCGCCCCGGACCAACTTGCCGTCGGAGGCCAGTCGGCCCAGCACGTCGGCGCCGACCCGCAGGCCAAGCCCGAACCTCGCCGCGACGTCAGCGGTGGTGAACGGGCCCCGGGTGCGCGCGTAGCGCCCGATCAGCTCGGCCAGCGGGTCGGCCACCGGCTCGGTGAAGCTCACCGGTACGCCGGGTGGCACCGCGATGCCCACGCCGTCACGCAGCCGGCCGATGTCTTCGACGGTCGTCCACCAGGTCCGTCCGGCATAGGACACGGTCACTGCGCGGCGGGACGCGCGCAGCCCCTCCAGCCAGCCGCCGACGTCAACTGCGGCGCTGCGTTCGGCGACCTCGTCGTGGGTGAGCGGGCCGAGCAGCC
>DASWBF010000077.1:0-2682 GCA_036390735.1 Mycobacterium sp.
CCACCGCGCTCGCACCCCGGTGCAGCCGCGACAGGAGCGAGGCACGGAACTCAGCGAGCAGCCGGCGCCGCTAAGCGACGCTGTCAGCCTCAGCGGCACCCTTCACCGGGTCATCAACCGCCAGCAACGACGACGCGCCGAAACCCCTTGTGCTACTCAAGATCCGCCCGCCAGCAAACCGCCGCGGCGGCCCTTGACGCGCCACCGGCCCACCGCGGACTTATCCTGCGCCAGCTCGATCCCCAACAAATCGGAATGCTCAGCGATCAGCCGGCGTGCTCGTCCGAGATCGCCGGGGTCGTCGGGCACGTCGTCGGCGTGCCGGCTATGCAGAAAATTCGCCGCGCCGCGTTTGAGGTCCTTACCAGAGCGTCAATACCTAACCTTATGGAGGGGGCGTGCCGGCCCAGAAGGAAAGAACGATGTGTCAACTCAAACACTTAGCGGAGTTAGCGGCGGTGGCTGGTGCTGGTGGCCCCGCGGCGATGATTGTCCTTGGAGTTGCGACCGCACCGACGCCCAAGTTCCGCCGAACCGATCAAACGAACCAATCGAATCGATCCCGGACGACCCACGTCCCGCCGAACCGACCGACCAACGTCGACGCTACGCCTCATATAGGGCGGCCGCTAAGGGCAAAGCCGCGCAAGGCACAGGTCACCGCGCGCCATGGCCTGTTCGAGGAACTGGCGCCGCAACACCTTGTACTTTCCTCGATCGGTGGTGTCGAGCGTGCCACGACCAGGCCACGCGCCGGATGACTGTGTGGTGTCGGCCTTGGGCCGACTCAGCCAGGACGGAGCGCCTTCTGGAGTGTCGTCGCACAGGTCATCCACGGCACCTAGCGTAAATCTGGGTATTCCGGAATCTGGGTATTCCGGCCTGTAATTACAGAATTGTTGCCATTACCGGCGTTCTTCCTAGCGCGCCAATCATGCTGCGGTGCAACGTATTTCGCGCGCTCAGCAACGTAGGTGTTGCGGGGGGTACCGGGAGGCCGGAGACCTCTCATGCGACTCTCGTTCGCCGGCGACTTTGATGGTCGCCGGCGGTCATCTTCGCGATGTTGGCCGGCGGGTGGAAGTCGTCGGCGTCGGCGAACGGCACCCCGAGTCGCTGCGCCAGCGCGGCACGACCGTCGACTTGCCCGATCCGGACACGCCCATCACGACAATCGGCGACATGGTTGGCGCGTACCCCGTTTCTGCACGTGTATGCACGTTGAGGTTAACTCTGGAATGTGAAACGAGGACCCGAACTCGCACGGCGCTTCTTCAACCGCTTCGAGCCGGTCCATGGATTGACGTACTTCGCGCCCGAGGTGCGCGCTGCGCTGGACGGCCTTGGCTATCGCGGCTTTTGGATGGGGTATTTCGCCGCACGGTCGGCGCCGCTGGGCAAGGTTCCGCCCGAAGTCGTCACTGCGGTGTTCTACAACTTCGCACCGGAACGGGTCGCCAAGGCGCTGACGGGCGCGTGGGCCGTCGCCGGTCCCGAGGCGGCGCTGCGGGCACGGCATGAATCGGCGGTGGCCGCGCTGCGCCGCTACGGCGTCACCGACGGCGTGCAGACTGCGGCCCGCCTGGCCGGTAAGGCGGCGAAAGTCGCAGGGGTCGATGGGCGTCCACTGTTCGCGGCGAACCGGGCGCTGCCCTGGCCCGACGAGCCGGTGCTCGCGCTGTGGCATGCGGTCACGCTGCTGCGGGAGCATCGCGGCGACGGGCATGTCGCCGTGCTGACCGCGGAGGGCATCTCGGGCCGGGAATCCAATGTGCTGCACGCCGCCGCAGGCAAGGTGCCGCGCGAGTACATGATGCGCGCCCGCGACTACGACGACGCGTCATGGCAGCAGCACGAACGAGCCCTGGCCGAACGTGGGCTGCTCGACGACACCGGCGCGTTGACGGCGGCGGGCGCAAGGCTCAAGGAGCACATCGAGTTGACCACCGACCGGCTGGCGCTGTCCGCGCTCGAAGCGCTCGACGACGACGACGTCGAAACGCTGTTTCAGGTGCTCACACCCATCACGCGGCTCGTCATCGCGGGCGGGGACATCCCGGCGACGACGCCGATGGGACTGGGCCGCGACGATCTCGACGACGGCAGCGCGCGGTTGACCTGACCTTTACTTCGTCGGGTCGTGGCCAGTTCATCAGCGAATACCGCCATGCCGTGTCCCCCACCGCGCCCCTGCCTTACCCCACCTCACCAAACCGCACCGAGCTGCAACCCATTCACTGTAACGGCAAAAGCAGCCGCACGCTGGCACTCCTACCGCCCAGGTGCCACCGCCAGGCGGGGCGCTGGTCGGCCGTGGGCCGACGCTGACCAAGCATGTTTCGACTGAAACAAGCTGCTAGCGGCGGCCTCACACAAGGTCCTCGTCGAGCCGGGTGACGAGGTTGTCCCGTGCCGCGGCCGGGCCGCCGGATCAGCTCCGGCCGAATTTGGAGCTTCGCCGCGGCCATGCCAGCGCCCTTTCCTTCGACGTCGAGGCGCTCAACGCCGGAAGCTGTGCAGGCAGCGGGGCGGCGGCCACACCAAAGAAGGACACGGATCTGCAACATAAGCCAAGAGCCACGGCCATCCCGGCACGAAGGCGGCCGCCTGCGACAGGATTGTTCCACCGTTGTCGGCGACGTACGCGACGGCCTTGGCGACGTCAGGATGGGTGATGCATAC
>DASWBF010000078.1:0-9853 GCA_036390735.1 Mycobacterium sp.
CTCGGATGCGTTCACGCTGCACGACACCTACGGATTCCCGATCGACCTCACGCTCGAGATGGCCGCCGAGGCCGGGCTCGCGGTCGACGAGAACGGCTTCCGCAGGCTGATGGCCGAGCAGCGCGAGCGCGCGAAGGCCGACGCCGCCGCGCGCAAGCACGCCCACGCCGACCTGTCGGCGTATCGGGAGTTGGTCGACGCCGGGCCCACGGAGTTCACCGGATTCGACGAATTAGCCTCAGAGGCACGGATTCTCGGTATCTTCGTCGACGGCAGACGGGTGCCGGTGGTGGCGCACAACCGGGATAGGCAGGCGGCCGAACGCGTCGAGCTGGTGCTCGACCGCACACCGCTGTACGCAGAGTCCGGCGGCCAGATCGCCGACGAAGGCACGATCACCGGTACCGGTGCCGGAGCCACAGCCAAGGCGGCGGTCACCGACGTGCAGAAGATCGCGAAAACGCTTTGGACGCACCGGGTCAACGTCGAGTCGGGCGAGTTCGTCGAGGGTGACACCGTGGTCGCGGCGGTCGATCCGCGGTGGAGGCACGGCGCCACCCAAGGCCATTCGGGCACCCACCTGGTTCACGCCGCGCTGCGACAAGTGCTGGGCCCCAATGCTGTTCAGGCGGGTTCGCTGAACCGGCCGGGGTATCTGCGGTTCGACTTCAACTGGCAGGGCGGGCTGTCGGAAGACCAGCGCACCCAGATCGAGGAAGTCACCAACGAGGCGGTCGAGGCCGACTTCAAGGTGCACACGTTCACCACCGAACTCGACAAGGCCAAGGCGATGGGTGCGATGGCGCTGTTCGGTGAGAGCTACCCCGACGAGGTGCGCGTGGTCGAGATCGGCGGCCCGTTCTCGGTGGAGCTGTGCGGCGGCACGCACGTGCACAACTCCGCCCAGGTCGGTCCGGTCACCATCCTCGGCGAATCGTCGATCGCGTCGGGGGTTCGTCGCGTCGAGGCCTACGTGGGGCTAGATGCGTTCCACCACCTGGCGAAGGAGCGCGCGTTGCTGGCCGGGCTGGCGTCGTCGTTGAAGGTGCCGTCCGAGGAGGTCCCGGCGCGGGTCGCCAACCTGGTCGAGCGGCTCAAGGTGGCCGAGAAGGAGCTCGAGCGGACGCGGCAGGCGTCCGCGCGCGCGACTGCCGCGAATGCTGCCGCCGGAGCGGAACAAGTCGGTAGGGTCCGAGTCGTGGCCCAGCGGATGTCGGGGGAGACAGCGGGGGACCTGCGAAACCTTGTCGGCGACATCCGCGGGCGGTTGGGCAGCGAACCGGCGGTGGTAGCGCTGATCGCCGAGGGAGAGGGCGGCACGGTGCCTTACGTGGTGGCTGCAAACCCGGCCGCGGTCGACCTCGGTCTGCGCGCCAACGAGCTGGTGAGACAACTCAACCAGGCGGTCGACGGGCGCGGCGGCGGAAAGGCTGAACTGGCACAGGGATCGGGCAAGAATCCGGCCGGAATCGACGGAGCGCTGTCCGCGCTGCGAGCCGAGATCGCCGGGAGCTAGCTGCGTGGTTCTCGGTGATGACGGAGCCGCAGGGCCGGCGACATCAGATGACGGAGCCGCAGGGCCGGCGACATGTGGAGGACGCCTGCCGGACCGACCTGGCAGCGACGACCCCGGGCGGGGTCGCCGGCTGGGCATCGACGTCGGCAGTGTCCGCATCGGGGTGGCCGCCAGCGACCCCGACGGCATCCTGGCCACGCCGGTGGAGACGGTGCGCCGCGACCGATCCGGCAAGCACCTGCGCCGGCTGGCCGCGCTGATCGACGACCTCGACGTGGTAGAGGTGGTCGTCGGCCTGCCCCGAACGCTGGCCGACCGCGCCGGCCCGGCCGCACAGGACGCGATCGCGCTCGCCGACGAGTTGGCGGAACACGTACCTGACGTTCCGGTGCGGCTGGCCGACGAGCGGCTGACGACCGTGACCGCGCAGCGATCGTTGCGTGAGGCTGGTGTGCGAGCGAAGCAACAGCGCTCGATGATCGACCAGGCCGCGGCAGTGCAGATTCTGCAGGGCTGGCTCGATCAGCGTCGGGCGCCACACGGTGAGGCCCTCGGTGGCTGACGGCCGGGCGCGTGAGCGGGCAGAACCCGTGGCGGTCAACGCGCCGCGGCGCAAGTCCCGCGCCGATCGGATCCGCCAAGAACGAATTCGTCGGCGCCGCAACAACACTCGGATGGTAATCCTCGCACTGCTGGTCGTCGTGGTGGTCGCTGCGGTGTTTCTCGGCTCCAGGCTCTGGCACAGCTGGTTCAACGACTATTCCGGTGACGGCAAGAGCGACATCGTCATCCAGGTGCACAGCGGCGACTCGACCACCGCCATCGGTCAGACACTGGTGGACAACAAGGTCGTCGCGTCGGTCCGGGGATTCGTCGATGCGGCGCACGGCAATTCGGCGATGTCGTCGATCCAGCCGGGCTACTACCAGATGCGCACCGAGATTCCGGCTGCCGACGCGGTGCGGCGGCTGACCGACCCGAACAACCGGGTCGGCAAGCTGGTGATTCCGGAAGGTCGCCAACTCGACGACGTGCAGGACGTCAAGACCAACGCGGTCACCGAAGGCATCCTCACGCTGATCTCGCGCGCGTCGTGCGTGCAGCTGGACGGCAACCGGCGGTGTGTGCCGGTGACCGAGCTGCGCCACGTCGCCGGCACCGATGCCCCCTCGGCGCTCAACGTGCCGTCGTGGGCCGTCACGCCGGTGCAGGCGATGGGCGATGATCCCCGAAGGCTGGAGGGCCTGATCGCGCCCGGCGCGTGGGACATCAACCCGTCCTGGACACCGCAGCAGATCCTGGCGACCCTGGTCGGCGAGAGCGCCACCCGATACGCGGAACTCGGCCTGGGTACCTCGCCGGACGGAACGACGATGTCGGCGTATCAGACGCTGATCGTCGCGTCGCTGGTGCAGCGCGAGTCCAAGCCCGCCGACTTCGCCAAAGTGGCCCGGGTGATCTACAACCGGCTGCTGGCGCGCCAGAGGCTCGAGTTCGACTCCACGGTCAACTACCCGCTGGACCGCCAGGAAGTCGCCACCACCGACGCCGACCGTGGCCGCAATACGCCCTGGAACACCTACTTCAACGAGGGACTGCCGAAGACCCCGATCTGTTCGCCGGGCGATCAGGCGCTGGCGGCAGCCGAGCGACCTGAGCCGGGGGACTGGCTGTACTTCGTCACCGTGGACATGCAGGGCACCACGCTGTTCACCCGGGACTACCAGCAGCATCTGGCCAACATCGAACTGGCCAAGCGCAACGGTGTCCTCGACAGCGCACGATGAGCCTCTCGGGCGAAGACCGTTGAGCACAGTGAAAGCCGCAGTACTCGGTTCACCGATCGCGCATTCGAAGTCGCCGCAAGTGCATCTCGCCGCGTATCGCGCGCTGGGTCTGCTGGATTGGACGTATGAGCGCATCGAGTGCACGGCAGAGCAATTGCCAACTGTGGTAAGCGGTTTCGGCCCCGAATGGGTGGGTGTGTCGGTGACGATGCCGGGCAAGTTCGCCGCGCTTCGGTTCGCCGACGAGCACACCCAGCGCGCGGAGATGGTGGGTTCGGCGAACACACTGCTGCACACCGAGCGCGGGTGGCGCGCCGACAACACGGACGTCGACGGCGTCATCGGCGCGCTCCGCAGCGTCGACGGCTACGTCGACGACAACCTGGTCGTCCTCGGCTCGGGCGGCACCGCACGCGCGGCGGTGGTCGCGGCGGGCGGCCTGCACGCCCGCGGGGTGACCGTGGTCGCGCGTGACCCTGCCAGGGCGGAGCCACTGCTGACGCTGGCCGCGGCCACAGGCCTGGAGGGTCGGTGGCGCGCGTTCGCCGACCCCGGCTTGGCCGACGAGGTCGCCGGGGCCGGTGCGGTCGTCAGCACGATCCCGGCCGACGCCGCCGCGGCGCACCTCGCGGTGTTGCGACGCGCGCCCGTGCTGTTGGACGCGATCTACGATCCGTGGCCGACGCCGCTGGCCGCCGCGGTCACGGAGGCGGGCGGCACGGTGATCGACGGGCTGCAGATGTTGCTGCACCAGGCGTTCGCACAGGTCGAGCAGTTCACCGGCCGGCCCGCGCCGAAAGAAGCGATGAGAGCGGCGGTCCAGCGGCGCTAACCTCCGAGAATGGGGGCGGGGGTCTGCGTTGTTGTACTGGTGTGGCTGGCGGCGCTGAGCATCTACGACGTGTGGCAGCGCCGGCTGCCGAACTGGCTGACGCTGCCGGGAGCGGCGGCGGTGTTAATGGCCGCGGCGCTTGCCGGACGAGGGATGCCCGCGCTTGCCGGGGCGTCGGCGCTGGGCCTGCTGTACCTGCTCGTGCATGCCGTCGCGCCTGCCGCGTTGGGCGCCGGCGACGTGAAGCTGGCGGTCGGTGCCGGCGCGCTCAGCGGCTACTTCGGCGTGGACGTGTGGCTGCTGGCCGCGCTGGCCGCGCCGCTGCTGACCGCGGTGTGGTCGCTACTGGAGCTGGCCCGTCGCGGCGCCCGCACCGTGCCGCATGGCCCGGCCATGTGCGCGGCGACAGCGGCGGCGGCTGCACTCGCCCTGCTTTAGCTCGCCGAAACGGTATTCCACGTGGTCGGTACTCGCACTTCTCCGCGCTGGTTACCGCCTCGGCGATTAAGCCCAGCAGCCCTCGCATGGGAAGATGGGACGCGTGTTGCGATGGACGACGGCCGGCGAGTCGCACGGCCGCGCGCTGGTGAGCATGCTCGAAGGCATGGTCGCCGGCGTTCACGTCACGTCCGCCGACATCCGCACCCAACTGGCCCGACGCCGCCTCGGCTACGGCCGCGGCGCCCGAATGAAGTTCGAGGCCGACGAGGTCACCGTGCTGGCCGGTGTGCGCCACGGCGTCACGCTCGGCGGCCCGATCGCCGTCGAGATCGGCAACACCGAGTGGCCCAAGTGGGAAACCGTCATGGCCACCGATCCGGTCGACCCCGCCGAGCTCGCCGATATTGCCCGCAACGCGCCACTCACACGACCCCGTCCCGGCCACGCCGACTACGCCGGCATGCTCAAGTACGGCTTCGACGACGCCCGCCCGGTACTGGAGCGGGCCAGCGCACGGGAGACCGCGGCCCGCGTCGCGGCGGGCACGATCGCAAAGCGATTCCTGGGCCAGGCGCTGGGCGCCGAGGTTCTCAGTCACGTGATCTCGATCGGCGCGTCCAAGCCGTACGACGGCCCGCCGCCGCAGTCGGCCGACCTCGACACGATCGACGCCAGCCCGGTCCGCGCATACGACGAGCAGGCTGAGAAGTCGATGATCGACGAGATCGAGGCCGCCAAGCGCGACGGCGACACGCTCGGCGGCGTCGTCGAGGTCGTCGCACTGAACCTGCCGGTCGGGCTCGGCTCGTTCACCAGCGGCGACAACCGCCTCGACAGCCAGCTCGCGGCCGCGGTCATGGGCATCCAGGCGATCAAGGGTGTCGAGATCGGCGACGGCTTCGAGACGGCAAGACGCCGGGGCAGCGTCGCGCACGACGAGATGTATCCCGGAGCCGCGGGGCCCGGCGGGGTGCTGCGGTCGACGAACCGCGCCGGCGGGCTCGAAGGAGGCATGACCAACGGTCAGCCGCTGCGGGTCCGCGCGGCAATGAAGCCGATCTCGACGGTCCCGCGGGCGCTCGCCACCGTCGACATGGCCACCGGCGACGAAGCCGTCGCCATCCACCAGCGCTCCGACGTCTGCGCGGTGCCCGCCGCCGGTGTGGTGGCCGAGGCGATGGTCGCGCTGGTGCTCGCGCGCGCGGTGCTGGAGAAGTTCGGCGGCGACTCCATCACCGAGACCAAGAACAACATCGCGTCATATCAGCGAGCCGTCGCCGCTCGCGATCATGACGCCCGGGCGTCGGGGTAGTGCGATGGCGCCGAAAGCCGTGCTGGTCGGGCTGCCCGGGTCCGGCAAGTCGACGATCGGACGGCGTCTGGCCCGGGCGCTGGACGTGCCGTTTCTCGACACCGACTCGGCGATCGAGGCTAAGACGGGCCGCACGATCGCAGACATTTTCGCCACCGACGGCGAACAAGAATTCCGCCGCATCGAGGAAGAGGTTATACGCGCGGCGCTCGCCGAGCACGACGGAGTGCTCGCGCTCGGCGGCGGCGCGATCACCAGTCCGGGCGTCCGCGACGCGTTGGCCGGGCACACCGTGATCTATCTGGAAATCAACGCGGCCGAGGGGGTGCGCCGCACGAGCGGCAGCACCGTGCGCCCGCTGCTGGCCGGCCCGGACCCGGCCGGTAAATACCGTGCGCTGGTGGCTGATCGGGTGCCGCTCTACCGTCGTGCGGCGACGATTCGCGTCAACACCAACCGGCGCAACCCGGGCGCCGTCGTGCGCCAAATCGTCGGGCGACTGGAAAACCCGCACGCGCCCGCCCCCCGACGCCGCAAGCGACGCGCCGCCTGGCGCCGCTCACCCATCTCGCTGACGCCGAGCGAATCCACGCAAGCGCCACCTAGCCCCGCGGCCGTGGCCGCGCGCAATGCCGAACGGACGCAACGTGACTGAGCCCGTGACCGTCGACGTCGAAGTCAACCCGCCGTATCCCGTCATCATCGGCAACGGACTGCTCGGCGAATTGACGCGGCTGCTTGACGGCACCCACAAGGTCGCGATCCTGCACCAGCCCGTGCTAGCCGAGACAGCGGAACAGATACGAACGAACTTGTCCGACAACGGCATTGACGCGCATCGCATCGAGATCCCTGACGCCGAAGCAGGCAAGGAACTGCGGGTTGTCGGCTTCATTTGGGAAGTGTTGGGCCGCATCGGTATCGGTCGCAAAGATGCGATCGTAAGCCTCGGCGGCGGTGCCGCCACCGACGTCGCCGGATTCGCCGCCGCCACCTGGCTGCGCGGAGTGTCGGTCATTCACGTCCCGACCACGCTGCTCGGTATGGTCGACGCGGCGGTCGGCGGCAAGACGGGGATCAACACCGAGGCGGGTAAGAACCTCGTCGGCGCGTTCCACCAGCCCAAGGCCGTGCTCGTCGACCTCGAGACGCTGAAGACGTTGCCGCGCAACGAGATCGCCGCCGGGATGGCCGAGGTGGTGAAGGCAGGCTTCATCGCCGACCCGACGATTCTGGATATCATCGAGCGTGACCCTGAGGCCGCCGTCGAGCCGGACGGACCGGTCCTCAAAGAACTGATCCGCCGCGCCGTGGCAGTCAAGGCCGAAGTCGTGGCGGCTGACGAGAAGGAATCGCAGCTGCGCGAGATCCTGAACTACGGGCACACGCTGGGCCACGCCATCGAACGCCGCGAACGCTATCAGTGGCGGCACGGCGCCGCCGTGTCGGTCGGACTGGTGTTCGCGGCGGAGTTGGGCCGGCTGGCCGGCCGGCTCGACGACGCGACCGCCGACCGGCACCGAAACATCCTGGCCGCGCTGGGCCTGCCGGTCAGCTATGACCGGGACGCACTGCCGCAGCTGATCGATTTCATGGCCGGCGACAAGAAAACCCGCGCCGGCGTGCTGCGGTTTGTGGTGCTCGACGGGCTAGCCAAACCGGGACGGCTGGAAGGTCCGGACCCGTCGCTCTTGGCGGCGGCCTACGCGGAGTTGGAGAAGCCGTGACGACAGTGAACGTGTTGAATGGCCCCAACCTCGACCGGCTGGGACTGCGCGAGCCGGACGTGTACGGCAGCACCACCTATCTCGAGCTCGTCGCGCTCGTCGAGAAGACGGCCGCGGACCTCGGGCTGAAAGCCCTTGTGCGGCAGAGCGACAGCGAAGCCGAGCTGATCGACCTGGTTCACCGGGCGGCCGACGCTGCCGAGCCAGTGATCCTCAACGCCGGCGGTCTGACGCACACCTCGGTCGCGTTGCGCGACGCATGTGCGGAACTGCGAGCACCGTTGATCGAGGTGCATATCTCAAATGTGTTCGCGCGCGAGGAGTTCCGGCATCACTCCTACATCAGCCCCGTGGCGACGGGCGTGATCGTCGGACTGGGCGTGCGGGGATATCTGCTGGCCCTGCGCTACCTCGCGGACGCGCTGAAGTCCTAAGTTACTGTTCCCGCTCCGGGCGGCTCGGTGCTTCCTGCGTCCGGCCCTCATGGAGCGGCGCTTCCTGCGTGCGGCCCTCGTCGTACCGGATTTCCTCCGTTCGGCCTTCATCGAAGCCCGCTTCTTGCGTCCGCCCTTCGTGAACCGGCGCCTCCTGAGCCCGCGCCTCCTGCGTCGCCTCGGACCGGCCGCCACCGACCGCCGCGAACACGTCGGTGTCCGGGTTGTCGCCCTCCTGGCCTTCGCGGCGCCGAGACGGGTAGCCCTCTTTGTTGTAGCGGCGGTCGACCAGGAAGCGGCCGATCGCGACGCCGATCATCGCCATCAAGAACACCAACAGCGCGGTGTAGGCAGCGAACACCGTGAGCTCCTGCACCAGCCCCATCACATACATGTCCTTGTAGAACAGCGAGATGAGCGTGCACAGCGCGCCTGAAAGCACACCGGCGACAAGACCGGCGATCAGCCACGTCATCGCTAAATCGGCGCGCCGGTCAGGGTCGGGTTGCGCGTTGGCGTCGTTGCGGCCGTCAAAGAACCCCCAGAGCAGGACCAGCACGGCGAAGATCACCTGCAATAAGACGCTGATCATTGCTGCCTGCGTCTCCCAGGTATTGATCATCATGGTCTGTACGACCCGAATGACCGTTTGCAGGAACCCGAAGATCAACCCGCGCAGCAACCATGACCTCATGGCCGGTCAGCCTAGCGGGTAGCGTCAAGTGCCGTGACATATTCCCAGCGCCGCGACAACCTGTGTCGGCGGCTAGCGGCCGCCGGACTGGACGCGATGCTGGTATCAGACCTGGTCAATGTCCGTTATCTGTCGGGGTTCACCGGCTCCAACGCAGCGCTGCTGGTCGTTGCCGACGCCGATGCGCCGGCCACGCTGGCCACCGACGGCCGCTACCGCACCCAGGCTGCACGGCAGGCGCCTGAGGTGCGGCTCGAGATCGAGCGGGCGTGCGGGTCGCACCTCACCCGGCTGGCCGCTGACGGCGGGGCGGCGAGGTTGGGCTTCGAAAGCCACGTCGTCACGGTCGACCAGTACGACGTGTTGGCGCGAGCCGCCGGCGACGTGGAGTTGGTGCGGGCCTCCGGCACGGTCGAGGCGTTGCGGGAGGTCAAGGACGACGGGGAGAAGGCGCTGCTGCGGCTCGCGTGCGAGGCCGCCGACGCGGCGCTGGCCGACTTGATCGAGCGGGGCGGGCTGCGCCCGGGACGCACCGAACGGCAGGTGGCGCGCGACCTCGAGGCGCTGATGCTTGACCACGGCGCCGACGGGGTGTCGTTCGAGACGATCGTCGCGGCGGGAGCGAACTCCGCGATCCCGCATCACCGGCCCACCGACGCCGAACTGGCGTCGGGCGACTTCGTGAAGATCGACTTCGGCGCGCTGGTCGCCGGCTACCACTCCGACATGACCAGGACGTTCGTGCTGGGCCAGGCCGCGCAATGGCAGCATGACATCTATGAGTTGGTGGCCGCCGCGCAGCGCGCCGGCCGAGAGGCACTCGCCCCCGGCAAGGTATGCAGCGAGGTCGACGCGGCCGCGCGCACCGTGATCGCCGACGCCGGCTATGCCGAGAATTTCGGGCACGGACTCGGTCACGGTGTCGGGCTGGAGATCCATGAAGCGCCGGGAATCAGCGCCAGCTCCGCTGCAACACTGCAAGTCGGCGCCGCGGTGACCGTGGAGCCCGGTGTCTACCTTCCCGACCGCGGCGGTGTCCGCATCGAGGACACGTTGATCGTGGGCGACAAGGCCCCGGAACTGCTGACCCGGTTCCCGAAGGACCTGGCG
>DASWBF010000079.1:0-9402 GCA_036390735.1 Mycobacterium sp.
ACAAGCCCGATTCTCGTGCGCCGATCGAGGATGTCGTCGACGTTGAGTGCCCCCTCGTGGCTGACCGCATACTCGAATTCGGCTCTGATGACGTCGATTCCGTCGGCGACGGGTTCGACAGGGCGCTCACAGGTGGCCGACGCGATGACGTTCTGCGCCTCCGCGCCGTAGCGGGCGACTAGCGAAGTTGGCAGACCGACCGATTGCGCGCCGCCCTGCGCGCCGACCAGTGGCAGATTGCGGGTGCGGCACGGACCGGCGGCGAGGCCGCGTGATTCGACGGCACGGTCGAGGACGTCTTCGGCCATGTGCCGGTACTCGGTGAGCTTTCCGCCGATGATGCTCAACATCCCTGAGGCCGACTCGATGATCGCGTGGTCCCGCGAGATGTCGGCGGTGCGGCCTTCCCCGGCGTCCACCAGCGGCCGCAGCCCGGCGTACGCGCCGATCACATCCTGCTGGCCGAGCGCAACGCCCAGTCCCGTGTTGACGGTGTCCAGCAGGAAGGTGATCTCCTCTGAAGTCGGTTGCGGCACATCCGGAATCGGCCCGGGCGCGTCCTCGTCGGTCAGCCCGAGGTAGATCCTGCCCAGCTGCTCGGGCATCGCGAACACGAAGCGGTTGATCTCGCCGGGAATCGGAATGGTCAACGCCGCCGTGGGATTGCCGAATGCCGCGGCGTCGAACACCAGATGCGTTCCGCGACTGGGCCGCAGCTTGATCGACGTGTCGATGTCGCCGGCCCACACGCCGGTTGCGTTGATCACCGCGCGGGCACTGAGGTCGAACGATTCGCCGGTGCGCTGGTCGGTCAGGCGCACGGAATCTCCGGTGACGTCGGATGCCGCGACATACGCCAGGATTCGGGCGCCGTGCTGCGCCGCGGTGCGTGCGACGGCCACGACCAGCCGCGCGTCGTCGACGAGTTGTCCGTCGTAGGCCAGCAGTCCGCCCGCGAGCCCGTCACGCCGAACCGCCGGGACCAGCTCAGAGGCGCGGCCGGCGTCGACCC
The DNA here is from genome assembly GCA_036390735.1 of Mycobacterium sp. Taxonomy (GTDB): domain Bacteria; phylum Actinomycetota; class Actinomycetes; order Mycobacteriales; family Mycobacteriaceae; genus Mycobacterium. Next base: position 1,013 of record DASWBF010000079.1, read on the forward strand.
GCCGTGATCGCGGCAATGTCGAGGCGCTGGTGCCGGCCAGCCGCCGCAGCACGTCGCCGGCCAGGAACCCGGTGCGCACCAGCGCCCGGTTGCCCCGGCTCATCGACGGCAGCAGCGGTACCAGCTGCGGCATCGCCCGCACGAGGTGAGGAGCGTTGCGGCTCATCAGGATTCCGCGCTCGACCGCGCTGCGCCGCGCGATGCCGACGTTGCCGGTCGCGAGATACCGGAGGCCGCCGTGAACCAGCTTGCTGCTCCACCTGCTGGTGCCGAACGCCAGGTCGTGCTTTTCCACCAGCACCACCCGCAGGCCGCGGGCGGCAGCGTCGAGCGCGACACCGGTTCCGGTGATGCCACCGCCGATCACGACGACGTCGACGGCGGCCCCGTCGGCCAACTCGGCGAGGTCGGCGGCGCGGCGGGCTGCGTTGAGCGCGGCGGTCATCAGGCGAGGTATCCGTTCAGTGTGTGGGTCAGCTCGCGCGCGAGCGCGTCGTCGTCGAGGATCGGCCGCACAATCGGCGCCGACTGGATCGTCGACAGCGTGATCAGCAGGACCATCGCGGCGAGTTGGCGGGGATCGCCCGCGCGTACGCTGCCATCCCGTTGCGCCGCTTCGATTTCCGCGGCGGCCGCGTCGATGAGGACCTGCTGGCTGGTGCCGAGGCGTTCGGTGATGTAGGTCATCGCGAGCTCCGGGGTGGAGCGCAGCACGGACATGATCAGCTCGTCGCGGCGCAGCTGGTCGGCCACCGCGACGATCCGCTCGACCAGCGCTGCCCTGCCCCTCCCCTGCGACGGCACGTCGCGCCACACTCCGATGACGCGCGTGGTGAGTAGCGCGGCGAGAATCTGCCGCGTGTCGGTCCAGCGCCGGTAGACGGTCGGCCTGCTCACCCCGGCGCGGCGGGCGATCTCCGCCAGCGTGACGCGATCGATGCCGTAGGCGGCGACGCAGCTTGCCGCAGCGTCGAGGATGCGGGCCCCGATGTCCACCCCGGCGTTACTGATTGACATCATATGTAATACTGTAACGCATGCCGATGAAGTGGAACGCCTGGGGCGACCCAGCCGCCGCCAAGCCGCTGTCCGACGGAATCCGGTCACTGCTGAAGCAGGCGCTCGGCGTGGGCGAAGCCGAGGTGCCCGCGCCCGAGATCGACGAGGTGCGGCTGCGGCCGTCCGCGTTGAGCACTGACGACCGTGACGCACTGGCGGCGATCGTCGGATCGGAGTTCGTCCTTGACGACGACCGCGCGCGGCTCCTGCACGCCGGCGGCAAGTCGACACTGGACTTGTTGCGGCGCAAGCAGATTGAGCAGGATGCGCCCGACGCGGTGGTGGTACCGGGCGACGAGGAGCAGATCGCCGCGATCTTGCGCCACTGCTCCGAGCACGGTATTGCCGTCGTCCCGTTCGGTGGTGGCACCAGCGTGGTCGGCGGGCTCGATCCGGATCGCAACGGATTCGGCGCGGTGATCTCGTTGGACCTGCAGCGACTCGACGAGCTGCACTCGCTGGACGAGGTGTCGTGCGAGGCGGTGCTCGGCGCCGGGGTCAGCGGGCCGGACGCCGAGCGGCTGCTGGGTGAGCGCGGGTTCTCGCTCGGGCACTTCCCGCAGAGCTTCGAGTTCGTGACGATCGGCGGCCTCGCCGCCACCCGCTCGTCGGGACAGGACTCGGCCGGGTACGGCCGGTTCAACGACATGATCCGCGGCATCCGCGCGGTCACGCCCGCCGGGGTGCTCGACGTCGGCCGCGCTCCCGAGTCGGCGGCCGGACCGGATCTGCGGCACCTGCTGATCGGTTCCGAGGGCGTGTTCGGCGTGATCACCCAGGTGCGGCTGAAGGTGCATCCCGTTCCCGAGTGCACCCGCTATGAGGCATGGTCGTTCCCCGACTTCGCAACGGGCGCAGCGGCTTTGCGTGCCGTCACACAGATCGGCACTGGGCCGACCGTCATCCGGTTGTCGGACGAGGCCGAGACCGGCGTGAACCTGGCCACCAGCGAGAGCATCGGCGAGGCGAGAATCACCGGCGGCTGCCTGGCGGTCACCGTGTTCGAGGGCACCACCGAGCACGCGGAAAGCCGGCACGCGGAGACACGCGCGGTGCTGGAGAAGAACGGCGGCACGTCACTGGGCGAGGCGCCCGCCCGCGCGTGGGAGCACGGCCGGTTCAGCGCTCCGTACCTGCGGGACGCGCTGTTAGCGGTGGGTGCGCTCTGCGAGACCCTCGAGACAGCCACCACATGGTCCAACATCCCGGCAGTCAAAGATGCAGTGACGCAAGCGCTTACGTCGTCGCTCGGCGAATCGGGCACGCCGGCTCTGGTGCTGTGTCATATTTCGCACGTGTATCCCACCGGGGCGTCGCTGTACTTCACGGTGGTGGCGGGCCAGCGTGGGAATCCGATCGAGCAGTGGCGGGCGGCAAAGACGGCCGCGACAGACGCGATGGTGCGCACCGGCGCGACGATCACGCATCACCACGCGGTCGGCGCCGACCACCGCCCGTGGATGCGCGACGAAGTCGGCGACCTCGGCGTCGAAGTCCTCAAAGCCGTCAAGGCCGCGCTCGATCCGGCCGGAATCCTCAACCCCGGCAAGCTGATTCCGTGAAGACCGAGATAAGCCGTGTCACGCTGCTGACGAATCCCGCATCGGGGCATGGCAACGCGCCGCACGCCGCCGAACGCGCCGTCGCACAGTTCCAAAAGCGCGGCGTCGACGTCGTCGAGATCGTCGGCACAGACGCGGAGCACGCGCGTCGGCTGATCGACGAGGCCGTGGCGGTTGGCGCCGACGCGCTGGTGATCGCCGGCGGCGACGGCGTCATCTCGCTGGCCCTGCAGGCGTTGGCGCGCAGCGACATTCCGCTCGGGATCATCCCGGCCGGCACCGGCAACGACCATGCGCGGGAGTACGGCTTGCCTCGGGATCCAGTGGCGGCGGCTGACGTCGTCGCCGACGGATGGGTTGAGACCGTCGACCTCGGGCACATCCATGGGCAGAAGACCGAGAAGTGGTTCGGCACCGTGATGGCCGCCGGGTTCGACTCGCTGGTGAGCGATCGGACCAACCGGATGCGCTGGCCGCACGGGCGGATGCGCTACAACCTGGCGATGATTGCGGAACTGTCGAAGCTGCGGCTGCTGCCGTTTCGTCTCGTGCTCGACGGCGAGCGCGAGATCGTCGCGGACCTGACGCTGGCCGCGTTCGGCAACACGAAAAGCTATGGCGGCGGAATGTTGATCTGCCCCACCGCCGACCACGCCGACGGCCTGCTCGACATCACGATGGTGCATTCGGCGTCGCGCACGAAGCTGGTGCGGCTATTCCCAACCGTGTTCAAGGGCACGCACATTCACCTCGACGAGGTGAAGACCGACCGCGCCAAGACCGTCACCGTCGAAAGCCCCGGCATCAACGCCTATGCCGACGGCGAGTTCGCAATGCCGCTGCCCGTCGAGGTGTCGGCGGTCAGCGGCGCGCTGAAGATATTGCGGTCAGCCGATCACCCGATCTGAGGCTGAAACGGGCAGTACACCGCAAGGGCGATCCCGACGAACGTGGTCGCCTGGCCGAGGTCCAATCCGGTCTTGTCGCTGACCTGTTCAGCGACGAGGTCGCGGGCGATGCCGCTGGTGGCTGAGTCGCAGGCTAACTCACCTGCCGCGATAGCACTCTCCCGCGACGTAATCGGCACGCCCGCCGCGCTTAATGCAGCGAACAAGACATCCTCTGCCGGTGATGCCGAGGAAGTCTGGGCGGTGAGCAATGCGCCGGCAGCCAGGGCAGCGGCGGCGAGCAGACGGATAGTGATCATGGTGGTTTCGCCTCCTCTTGGAGACAACCACAGTCTCACAGCGGATCCTGCGCTATGCGGATATGCGCGCGAAACCCGCGTTTCGCACAAAAAGTTCGAGAAGCGGCGTGCCAAACTCCGGTTTCGCAGACGCCGAGGAAGCTACCCCACTCCCCGGTTGAGCCAGCTGACCTCGGCCCCGTGACCGCCGTCGCGGTAGGGCTCCAACGCGTCGTCCCACGCCGTGCCCAGCACAGAGTCCAACTCCGCGAACAGCGCGTCGGCGCCGTCGGCCATCAAAGAACGCAGCCGCATCTCGCCGACGACGATGTCGCCGTTGGCGCTCATTGAGCCGTTCCACAACCCGAGCTGCGGGGTGTGGCAGAACCGCTGCCCGTCCACGCCCGGGCTCGGATCCTCGGTCACCTCGAATCGCAGCACCGGCCACGACCGCAGCGCGTGCGCCAGGCGGCCGCCCGTGCGGACGGGGCCGACCCAGTTCGTCACCGCGCGCAGCTGGCCGGGCATCGCCGGCTGCGGCGTCCAAGACAGGATCGGCCGCGATGCTCCAGTTGAATGTCGCCGCCCATGCGGCTCCAGCGTGGACGACAACGCCCACTCCACATGCGGACACACCGCCGCGGGTGAGGCGTGGATGTACACCACGCCCGTCGTCGCGTCGGCAAACTGGTTCGACGCACGCATCCTCTACTCCTTCGGCTCCACGAGGGACGTCTTCCCCAACGACCTGGCGTAACCGACGAGTCTGTGTCGTGCGTGTCTATTGTGCCTTGAGTGACGCCTGTTGCGCTAGTCTGCCGCGAATTCAGCCAGCACCGTGTCCGACAAGTCCGGCCACCGCTCCCGTGCCCACTTGTCGAAATCGCGGTCGGTGAGCACGACGAGCGCCAGGTCAGCCGCCGGATCGACCCACAGGAACGTGCCGGTCTGCCCGAAGTGGCCGTACGTGCCCGGCGAGTTCTGCGAGCCGGTCCAGTGCGGCGACTTGCCGTGTTTGATCTCGAAGCCGAGACCCCAGCCGTTAGGCCGCTGCACGCCGAACCCCGGCAGCACACCGTCCAGCCCAGGGAACTGCACGCTCGTCGCCTCCGCGTGGGTCTCGCCGGCGACCGTGACCGGACGCAGCAGGTCACCGGCGAACCGAACCAGGTCGGCAACCGTCGACGTGGCGCCGTATCCCGCCGCGTCCGCGCCGCCGTCGAGTCGGGTGTTGGCCATAGACAGCGGCGCGAACAACGCCTCGTGAAGGTAGCGGCCGAACTCGATGCCGGACTTGTCCTGCACGGCTTCGGCGAGCACTTGGAAGCCGTAGTTCGAGTAGACCCGGCGTTCGCCCGGCTCGTTGATCCGCTCGTCGGAGCGCATCGAAAGCCCCGACGCGTGTGCGAGCAGGTGACGAACCGTCGACCCGAGCGGACCGGCCGCAGTGTCGAGTTCCACCACCCCCTCTTCCACCGCGATGTGCGCGGCACGGGCCACCAACAGCTTCGTCACCGACGCCAGCGCGAACTGGCGACTCTGGTCACCGAACTCGGCCAGCACGCCCGACGGACCGACGACGGCCGCCGCGGCGGCATCCACCGGCCAGTCCGAGATCGCATCGAGGGCGCTCACTTGTTCGCGACGTAGTAGTAGTTGATCGGGTCGGTGTCGATCTCCTCGACCCGCACGTCTTTGAAGCCGGCGTCGGAAAGCATCGACAGCGCGAGTTGACGCCCCCACGCCGTGCCGAGCCCGGCGCCGCCGAACGCCAGCGACACGCTCATGCAGTGCATGGTCGAGACGGTGTAGAGGTACGTCGCCAGCGGCACACCGACGTTGTCTTCGAGTTGGCTCGAGGCCTTGATGTCGACCATCAGGAACACGCCGCCGGGCCGCAGCGCGCGGTAGATGTTGCGCAGCACGCGATCCGGCTGAGCCTGGTCGTGGATCGCGTCGAACGCGGTGATCACGTCGTAGGCCTCGGTGACGTCCATGTCGGCGAGGTCGTGCCGATCGAACGTCGCGTTCGCCAGGCCCAGGCCCGCAGCCTCCTCGGCCCCGACCGCCAAGCCTTCGTCGGAGAAGTCGAAGCCCGTGAACCGGCTGGCCGGGAACGCACGTGCCATCACGTTGACGGCATGCCCACTGCCGCAACCGAAGTCGGCCACATCGGCGCCGGCCCGAAGTCGCTCCGGCAGCCCGGCGGCGAGCGGCAGGATCACGTCCACCAACGCGGCGTCGACCACCTCGCCGCTCTCCTCGGCCATCACGGCGTGGAATCGCGGGTATTCGCTGTAGGACAGCCCGCCGCCGGTGCGGAAGCAACCGATGACCTTCTGCTCGACCTCGCCCAGCATGGGGATGAACTGGGCGGTCCTGGCCAGGTTGTCGGGGCCGGCCCGACGGGTCAGCAGCGCGGCGCGCTCAGGCGGCAACGTGTACGTGCCGGCGCCGGGGTCGTATTCGACGATTTGCCCGACGGTCATGCCGCCCAACCATTCCCGCACATAGCGTTCGTTCAGTCCGGCGGCGTCGGCGATCTGCGAACTCGTCGACGACGGCAGCCCGGCCATCGCATCGAATAGCCCGGTTTGGTGTCCGATGGACAGCAGGATGGCCAGGCTTGCGCTGTCGATCGTGCTCATCACCCGGGCAGCGAATTCCTCGGTGGTCTCCATACCGTGATTATCTCTCGGCCAGTAGGTTGGCGCCCATGACTCAAACAGTTCGCGGCGTGATTTCCCGCAAGAAGGGCGAGCCGGTCGAGGTCGTCGACGTGGTGGTTCCCGATCCCGGACCCGGCGAAGTGGTCGTCGACGTCGCCGCGTGCGGGGTGTGCCACACCGATCTGACATACCGCGAGGGCGGCATCAACGACGAGTACCCGTTCCTGCTCGGCCATGAGGCCGCTGCCACGGTGGAGTCCGTCGGCGAGGGGGTTACCGACGTCGAACCCGGCGACTTCGTGGTCCTGAACTGGCGGGCGGCGTGCGGGCAGTGCCGGGCCTGTAAGCGCGGCCGGCCGTGGTACTGCTTCGACACGCATAACGCCGCGCAGAAGATGACGCTGACCGACGGCACCGAGCTGACGCCGGCGCTGGGCATCGGCGCGTTCGTCGACAAAACACTGGTGCACGAGGGGCAGTGCACGAAGGTCGACCCGGCGGCCGACCCGGCCGTGGTGGGGCTGCTCGGCTGCGGCGTGATGGCCGGGCTGGGTGCGGCCGTCAACACCGGCAACGTCAGCCGCGACGACACGGTCGCGGTGATCGGCTGCGGCGGAGTCGGTGATGCGGCGATCGCGGGGTCGGCGCTCGTCGGCGCCAAGCGGATCATCGCCGTCGACACCGACGACGCAAAGTTGGTTTGGGCCAAGGATTTCGGGGCCACGGACACCATCAATGCGCGCACAGCCGATGTCGTCGAGGCGATCCAGGAGCTCACCGACGGGTTCGGCGTCGATGTGGTGATCGACGCGGTCGGGCGGCCCGAAACCTGGAAACAGGCGTTCTACGCGCGGGACCTGGCCGGCACCGTGGTGCTGGTCGGGGTGCCGACGCCGGACATGCGCATCGACATGCCGCTGGTGGATTTCTTCTCCCGCGGCGGGTCGCTGAAGTCGTCGTGGTACGGCGATTGCCTGCCCGAGCGCGACTTCCCCACGCTGACAAGCCTTTATCTGCAGGGGCGCCTGCCGTTGGACAAATTCGTCACCGAACGCATCGGCATCGAGGACGTCGAGAACGCCTTCCACAAAATGCACGGCGGCGAGGTGCTGCGGTCGGTGGTGATCCTGTGATTGACCGCGTGGTCACGCACGGCACGTTCGAACTCGACGGCGGCAGTTGGGAAGTCGACAACAACATCTGGCTGATCGGTGATGACGACGACGTCGTCGTGGTCGACGCCGCCCATGACGCGGGCCCGATCATCGACGCGGCGGCGGGCCGCAACGTGGTGGCGGTGGTGTGCACGCACGGCCACAACGACCACGTGACCGTCGCGCCGCAACTCGGCGAGGCGCTCGACGCCCCGGTGCTGATGCATCCCGCCGACGAGGTGCTTTGGCGAATGACGCACCCGGACAAGCAGTTTCGCGTCCTGGAGGACGGCGCGGTGCTAACCGTCGGCGGCATCGAACTGCGGGCGATTCACACACCGGGCCACTCCCCCGGCTCGACATGCCTGCACGCACCGGAATTGAGTGCGGTGTTCAGCGGCGACACCCTGTTCCAGGGCGGGCCGGGCGCGACAGGCCGGTCCTACTCGGACTTCCCGACGATCCTCGCGTCGATCTCGGAAAAGCTAGGCAAGCTGCCCGGCGACACCGTCGTCTACACGGGCCACGGCGACACCACCACGATCGGCGGCGAGCTGGTGAACTACGACCAGTGGGTAGCGCGAGGCCACTAGCTTGCGGCAGCCAGCTTCAGGACGCGACTGGTGCGGATATCGGTGACGTACACGGCACCGTCGCGGTCCACCGCCACACCCCATGGTTCTTTCAGGTCGGTGAAGGGCAGAACATTCTGGGTCGTGGAGCCGGCCGACAGGGCCACCACCCAATGCACCTCGTAGTC
>DASWBF010000080.1:0-19304 GCA_036390735.1 Mycobacterium sp.
TCGTCGCGGTCGACGTCCTCCGCGGCGCACCGTTCGAGACCGAGCAGGACCCGATCATCACGCGGATGTGGGCCCTGCAGCGGTCCGCGATGTATCGCGACATGGGCGTGATCGGCGTCAACGTCGTGTCGTGGCCCGAGGACGTCACGCTGGACCAGTCGATGCGACTGGTGCCCGATCACCTGCACGGCGCGGGGCGGCGCTGACATGACGTCTTCGATGCAGCCTGCGCCTCTCGCGTTTTCGACCGCGTTCGGCTTGCTGATGGTCGCCGCCGCCGCGATCGACGCCGACAGGGCGGGAGCCGTCGCGGTCGCAGTGGCTGTCGGCGCTCTGCTTATTGGCCTTCGATATCGTGCTGCGGCAACGCTTTCGGTGTTGCTTGTCGTGTTCGCGATCGTGCTCTCCGATCCGCCGGCGCTGTACGCGGCACTGGCCGGGCTGTCGGCGGCGGCCTACCTGGTGCTGCGATACGCCGCATCACTCGGTGTCGTCACCACCACCCGGTCGACGGTGATCGGGACAGTCGGCTTCACGCTCGTCGGGATCGCTGCCACCGTTGTGCCGGTGAGCGTGCCGTGGCTGCCGTTGGTTGCGCCGGTCGCTGCGGTGGCCGTTTTCCTGGTGGCCGCGCTGCCGTTAATGCGCGGTCTCAGCGACTGACTGGGAATATCGCATCACCGAAGTGCGAGAGAAGGCGCGCGACCGGCACGTCGACGTTGTGTGAGGCCGCCAGCGCTACCGCATCGGCCAAGTCCTTTTCGAGCAGCGCCGCGGCGACCCGTAGTTTTTCGTCCTCGTCGGCGCCGTGCGGGTCGTCGCGGAAGTGTTTGTAGAACGGCAGTACAAACGCGCTCAGCGACGAAAGCGCACCGCTGGCCTGCGCGACCTCCTCCACAAGGCCGTCGCGCGCGCCGGCAGCCCGGGCGAGCTCGACGGCCTCGATCATCGCCGCGAAGCCGGCATAGACCACGATGTTGTGAGCCAACTTCAGTGCTGCGCCGCTGCCGACTCGGCCTGCCGGCACGACCTTCGACGCGAAGCGGCGCAGCGTGGGCTCCAGGCGGGTGACGAGTTCACCGTCGTCGCCCACCATCACCGACATCGTGCCCTCTTCGACGCTGAACATGCCCCGGCCGGCGATCGGGGTGTCGACGAGATGCACGTCCTTTTGGCCGGCCGTCGCGGCGAGGCTTTCGATGGTCGACGGCGCGACCGTCGAGAGCACGGCGATCACCGTGCCGGGTTTGGCGCCTTCGAGCGCTCCACTTTCACCGCAGACCGCGGCGACGCACTGATCGTCGGTCTGAACGCAGACGAGCACGATGTCACAGCGCTCGGCGAGCCCAGCGGAGGAGCCGGCAGGGATGGCACCCTGTGAAGCCGCGGCTTCGACCGCTTCCGGATTCACGTCGAACACAAGCGGCGGATCACCGGTTTCGATGAGCCGGTGCGCCAGCGCGCTGCCGATCAAACCCAGCCCGATGACGCCAACTGATGTCATGCGGTCAGTAATACTAGATTGCACCACGTGTGGGCCAGAAACTCTGCGCGACCGGCGTAGGGTCTGCGCATGACCACAGTCGCGATCATCGGCGCGGGCATGTCGGGGTTGTGCATGGCGATCAAGCTGCAAGAGGCCGGCATCGAGTCGTACACGATCTTCGAGCAGGCGTCCGATGTCGGCGGCACCTGGCGGGACAACACCTATCCGGGGCTGCATTGTGACGTGCCGTCGCGCTACTACACCTATTCGTTTCGGCCGAACCCCGAGTGGTCTCGATGGCAGTCTCCGGGTCCCGAAATCCTGGAGTACTTCCGACAGGTCGCCCAAGAACGACACATCAGACCGCACATCCGGTTCGACACCGAGGTGAAATCCGCCCAGTACCGCGACGGTCAGTGGTGGCTGACCACGGCCGCCGGTGAAGAGCCGTTCGACGTGCTCGTCACCGCGACCGGCTTCCTGAGGGTGCCGAAGTACCCCGACATCCCCGGCCGTGAGACGTTCGCCGGTCCGGCGTTCCATTCCTCTCGCTGGGATCACTCGGTGTCGTTGCCGGACAAGCGGATCGGTCTGATCGGCACCGGATCGACCGGTGTGCAGATCACGTCGGAACTCGGCGGAAAAGTGCGGCAGCTCAAGGTTTTTCAACGCACCGCACAGTGGATCGCCCCATGGCCCAACCTGCGTTATTCGGCGCTGACGCGCGCAGTGCTGACGCGTTGGCCACGTCTCAGCAACCCGAGCTACCGTTTCTGGGGATGGTTCATGAGGTACGGGTTCGGCCACGCGACCGTGCAGCCGGGCTGGCAGCGGCGGCTCTACAGTGCGCAATGCCGCTGGAACCTCAGGCTCTCCGTGCGCGACCCGGAGCTGCGCAGGAAGCTCACCCCGAAGGACCAGCCGCTGTGCAAGCGGCTGGTGATCGCGGGCCACTACTACCAGGCCGTGCAGGAGCCCCGCGTCGAAGTGATCACCGACGCGATCGACCACATCGAGCCGGGGGGCGTCGTCACCAAGGACGGCATCCTGCACGAGCTCGATCTGCTGATCTTTGCGACGGGTTTCGACGCCCGGGCGTACGTGCGTCCGATGGAGATCATCGGCGAGAACGGGGTCGCGCTCAACGACGTCTGGGCCGACGGGCCGCACGCCTACCGCTCGGTGGCAGTGCCGGGTTTCCCGAACCTGTTCATGCTGATGGGTCCTCATTCACCTATCGGGAACCAGTCGTTGGTCTACGTCGCCGAAGATCAGGCGGACTACGCCACATGGTGGATAAAACAGATTCGCGACGGGCGCATCGTCGCCGCCGCGCCGACCGAAGCGGCCACCAAGGAATACAACGAGAGCATGAAAGCGGCTATGCCGGACACGATCTGGGTCAGCGGCTGCAACAGCTGGTATCTCGGCAAGGACGGCCTGCCGGAGGCGTTCCCCTGGATCCCGGAGCGGCATCGCGAACTGCTCATGGAGCGCAACGTCACCGACTTCGAGGTCCGCACCGCATAACCAAGATGAAGCGCGTCGTCGTCGCCCGCTACGGAGGCCCTGAGGTCCTCGGCGTCGTCGACGAGGACGAACCCACACCAGGTCCGGGAGAAGTCTGCGTCCGCGTACTGGCCGCCGGTGTGTCCTTCACTGACACACTGCTTCGTGCCGGGACTTATCCCGGGGTGCCCAAACCGCCGTTCACTCCGGGATACGAGTTCGTGGGCGTCGTCGAAAAACTAGGCCCCGGATGCTCGGCGCTGACGCCGGGAGACTGGGTCGCTGCGCTCGTCGTGTGGGGCGGGTATGCCGAAATCGTATGTGTCGCAGAGTCACTGGCAATCAAGGCGCCTGACGACGTAGACCCGGCGGTCCTTGTCAGCCTGATCTTCCCGTACATGACCGCCTACCAGCTGATCCACCGCGCGGCCAGAGCCCGGCCGGGCGAGGTGGTGCTCTACCACGGGGCAGCGGGGGCGGTGGGTGTCGCGCTGCTCGAGCTGGCCGAGCCGGCCGGTCTGAGAGTTTTCGGGACCGCGTCGACGTCGGACTGCGCGCTCGTGGAGCGGCTCGGCGGCGTGGCCATCGACTACACGACCGACGACTTCCTGACGCACGTGCGCCAGCTGACACCCGACGGCGTCGATGTCGCGATCGACGGCATCGGGGGATCGTTGTCCTTCCGGTCATTTCGCGCATTGCGGCGCGGAGGTCGGCTCGTACTCTTCGGCCATTACTCGACGGTCTCGCACGGCCGTCGGAGCCGGCGCGGGGAGACCATCTTGTACGCCTGGGCGGCGGCGGTGATGCTGATGGGCCTGCTGTCACCGAACCGGCGTGTGATGACCTACCGGATCGCGAAGCTGCGGGACCGTCATCCCGACTGGTTCAGCGACGACCTTCAGGAACTGATCCGGCTCTTGCGCGAGGACAAGCTGCACCCCGCCGTCGCCGAGCGCATTCCGTTGGCGCAGGCGCGCCGTGCCCACGAACTCCTCGAGCACACCGCCGTCAAAGGCAAGCTTGTGCTGATCCCATGACCACCGGGTGATCGGCGCTGCGGTACGAATGACGGGTGCCTGAGTCGACCACCGTCCTGCTGCTGTCGACGTCCGACACCGACCTGATCACCGCCCGCGCCAGCCACGCGGCGTACCGGTGGGCGAACCCGTCGCGGCTGGCCCTCGACGAGCTGCCCGACCTGCTCCACGGGGTCGACGTCGTCGTCGTGCGCATCCTCGGCGGCTATCGCTCCTGGCAGGACGGCATCGACGCGGTGACCGCCAGCGGGGTCCCTGCAGTGCTGGTGAGCGGCGAGCAGGCCCCCGACGCGGAGCTGATGGACCGCTCCACCACGCCCGCCGGGATTGCCGTGCAGACCCACCTGTACCTGGCCCACGGCGGCGTCGACAACCTGCGCCAGCTGCACGCGTTCCTGTCCGACACCGTGCTGATGACCGGCTACGGCTTCGCGCCGCCTGTCAGCTCCCCGAACTGGGGTGTGCTCGAGCGGGCGTCAACAAATGATGACGGGCCCACGATCGCGGTGCTCTACTACCGCGCACAGCATCTGGCCGGTAACACCGACTACGTCGACGCGCTGTGCAACGAGATCGAGCGCGCCGGCGGCCGCGCGCTGCCGGTGTATTGCGCATCGCTGCGCACCGCCGATCCCGAGCTGATCGACACGCTCGAAGCCGCCGACGCGATGGTGGTGACCGTGCTGGCCGCCGGGGGAGCGGTCCCGTCGACAGCGGCGGCCGGTGGTGACGACGACAGCTGGAACGTCGCGCACCTCGCCGCGCTCGACATCCCGATCCTGCAGGGGCTGTGCCTGACCAACCCCCGCGCCGCATGGGAATCCAACGACGCCGGGCTCAGCCCGCTCGACGTCGCCACCCAGGTGGCCGTGCCCGAGTTCGACGGACGCATTATCACAGTTCCGTTCTCGTTCAAGGAGATTGACGACGAGGGCCTGATCTCCTACGTGCCGGACGCCGAGCGCTGCGCTCGTGTCGCGGGGATCGCATTGCGGCAGGCCCGGCTGCGCCGCATCGCACCGGAAGACAAGCGGGTGGCCGTCGTGTTCTCCGCGTACCCGACCAAGCACGCGCGCATCGGCAACGCCGTCGGCCTGGACACCCCCGCAAGCGCGATCGCGCTGCTGCAGGCGATGCGCCAGCGCGGATACCGGCTCGGCGACATCCCGGGTCTCGACACCGAAGATGGGGACGCGCTGGTGCACGCGCTGATCGAACGCGGGGGACAGGACCCGGACTGGCTGACTGCAGGCCAAATAGAGGGCAACCCGATTCGCGTGCCGGCGCGGCAGTACCGGGAATGGTTCGAGACGCTGCCGGCTGAATTCACCGATCGCGTGCAGCAGCACTGGGGCGCGCCGCCGGGGGAGTTGTTCGTCGACCGCAGCCAGGATCCTGACGGCGAAATCGTGGTTGCGGCAATGCAATCCGAAAACGTCGTGCTGATGGTGCAGCCGCCGCGCGGATTCGGCGACAAGCCGGTCGCGATCTACCACGACCCAGACCTGCCGCCAAGTCATCACTACCTGGCGGCGTACCACTGGCTCACCGCCGGGTTCAAGGCCGACGCGATCGTGCACCTCGGCAAGCACGGCAACCTCGAGTGGCTGCCCGGCAAGACGCTCGGCATGTCTGCGGCGTGCGCACCCGACGCGGCGCTGGGCGATCTGCCGCTGATCTACCCCTTCCTCGTCAACGACCCCGGCGAAGGCACGCAGGCCAAACGCCGCGCGCACGCCGTGCTCATCGACCACCTGATCCCGCCGATGGCGCGCGCCGAAACCTACGGCGACATCGCGCGATTGGAGCAGCTGCTCGACGAGCACGCCAACATCGCCGCGCTGGACCCGGCGAAGCTGCCGGCCGTGCGCCAGCAGATCTGGACGCTGCTGCAGGCCGCGAAGATGGACCACGACCTGGGGCTGACCGATCGGCCCGCCGACGAGCAGTTCGACGACATGCTGCTGCACGTCGACGGGTGGCTGTGCGAAATCAAGGACGTCCAGATCCGCGACGGGCTGCACATTCTCGGGCAGCCGCCCGAAGGCGAGCACCAGCTGGACCTCGTGCTCGCCATCCTGCGGGCCCGCCAGCTCTGGGCCGGCGACCAGTCGCTGCCCGGCCTACGGGAGGCGCTCGGGCTCGCCGAGGACTGCACCGATCGCGCCGCCGTCGACGCGGCCGAGGCCGACGCCCGGGCGCTGGTCGCCGCGCTGCAGAAGGCGGACTGGGACCCGGCGGCCGTCGACGCGCTGACCGACGACCCGCAGGTGGCGGCGATCATGCGGTTCGCGGCCACCGAGGTGGTGCCGCGCCTCGCGGGCACCGCGGCCGAGATCGACCAGGTGCTGCGTGCGCTGGACGGCCGGTTCATCGCCGCGGGGCCGTCCGGGTCGCCGCTGCGCGGGCTCGTCAACGTGCTGCCCACCGGCCGCAACTTCTATTCCGTCGACCCGAAGGCGGTGCCGTCGCGGCTGGCGTGGGAAACCGGTGCGGCGCTGGCTGATTCGCTGCTCGTCCGGTACAGAGACGACTTCGGCCACTGGCCGAAGTCAGTGGGACTGTCGGTGTGGGGCACGTCGGCGATGCGGACCGCCGGCGACGACATCGCCGAAGTGCTTGCGCTGCTGGGCATTCGACCGATCTGGGATGACGCATCGCGGCGGGTGACCGGGTTGGAGCCGATGGCGCTGGCAGAGTTGGGCCGGCCACGGATCGACGTCACCGTCCGCATCTCCGGCTTTTTCCGCGACGCGTTCCCGCACGTGGTCACGATGCTCGACGACGCGGTGCGGCTCGCCGCAGGCCTGGACGAGCCCGCAGAACACAACTATGTACGCGCGCACGCGCAGGCCGACCTCGCCGAGCACGGCGACGAACGACGCTGCACGACAAGAATTTTCGGATCGAAGCCCGGCACCTACGGCGCGGGTCTGCTGCAGCTGATCGACAGCCGGGCCTGGCGCACCGACGCCGACCTCGCCGAGGTGTACACGGCGTGGGGAGGTTTCGCGTACGGCCGCGGCCTCGACGGAGCGCCAGCCTCAGACGACATGCAGCGTCAGTACCGGCGAATTGCGGTGGCGGCCAAGAACACCGACACCCGCGAGCACGACATCGCCGACTCCGACGACTACTTCCAATACCACGGCGGCATGGTGGCCACGGTCCGCGCGCTGACCGGGCGCGACCCGGCCGCCTACATCGGCGACAACACCACCCCGGAATCGGTGCGCACCCGCAGCTTGTCGGAGGAAACGGCGCGGGTGTTCCGCGCGCGGGTGACCAACCCGCGGTGGATGGCGGCGATGCGCAGGCACGGCTACAAGGGTGCGTTCGAGATGGCCGCGACCGTCGACTACCTGTTCGGCTACGACGCGACCGCCGGCGTGGTGGCCGACTGGATGTACGAGCGGCTCACCGAGCAGTACGTGTTCGACGACGTCAACCGCAAGTTCATGGCCGAGTCGAACCCGTGGGCGCTGCACGGGATGGCTGAGCGGTTGCTCGAAGCGGTGAGCCGCGGCATGTGGGCGAAACCGGACCCCCAGGCCGTCGACGGGCTCAAGCGGGTCCTGCTGGAGACCGAGGGCGACCTCGAGGGATGATGGTTTAGTGACCGAGCCGCCGCGCCGAGACGCAGCCGTGGTTCGCAGTTGCCGCATACTCGAAGCCGAGGTGTGGCCGATCACCGCTGGGACCAGCCCGATCACCAAAGCGGAGCGCGAGAACATACTCGGTTACCGCGAGACCGGCGTCTGTGTGGTTGGCCGGTGGGATGGCAACTGCTGACCTCTAGGGTCGATAGCTATGCCCACGACGTTTGATGAAGTCGCGCAGTCCAAGTTCATCCTGCTGACCACGTTCACCAAGCACGGACGGCCCAAGCCGACGCCGATATGGGCCGCGCCCGACGGCGACCGGCTGCTGGTGATCACCGAGGAAGACTCGTGGAAGGTCAAGCGGATCCGCAACACTGCGCGCGTGACGCTCGCCGTGTGCGATGCGAAAGGCACCCCGAAGAGCGAGGCTATCGACGCCACCGCGACGATTCTCGACAAGTCGCAGACGGGCCTTGTGTACGACGCGATCGGTGAGCGATACGGGCTGATGGGCAAGGTGTTCAACCTGTTCAGCAAGTACTTTCGCGGCGGGATGAAGAAGAACGTCGGCCTCGAACTGAAGGCGGCGTAGCCGTGGCGCCAACATTCGACGACGTCGCCAAGTCGGAGTACGTGTTGCTGACGACGTTCACGAAGGACGGCCGGCCTAAGCCGTCGGCGGTCTGGGCGGTCCGCGACGGCGATCGGCTGCGGATCATCACCGACGACGAATCGTGGAAGGTGAAGCGGATCCGCAACACCCCGCGGGTGACGATCGCCAAGAGCGGCGGACTTGGCAAACCCAAGAGCGAGCCCGTCGAGGCGGTGGCGCGCGTGCTGCCGAAGTCCGAGACAAGGGCTGTCTACAACGCCGTCCTGAAGCGCTACTGGTATCACGCCTGGTGGTTCCACGCGCACACGCTGGTGCGCGGCGGCATCGACCAGGTGCACGTCGCCGTCGAGGTCAAGCCCGCGTAGGAACCCTGACCGGTCGCGATGCGTTTCCCTCACATGGTCCTGCGGTGGTTTCTGGTCTACGCGGTCGTCGAGCTGGCGGCTCTCGTCGCGTTGGCATGGACGATCGGATTCGGTTGGACGGTCCTGTTGCTGCTCGCCACGCTGATCGTCGGGATCGCGCTGGCCGGCTCGCAGGTCAAACGGCAGATCCGTCGCTTCCGAGGTGGATTGTCCGATCCGCAAGGGGCGCTCACCGACAGTGCGCTGATCGCGCTCGGCACCCTGTTGGTCGTCGTACCCGGAATCGTCACCACCGCGCTGGGTCTGCTGTTGCTTATCCCGCCGACCCGAGCCGCCGCTCGTCCGGTAGTCGCAGCGCTTGCCGCCAAGCGCGCGCCTCTGGTCATGGTGGTCCGGCGTGACTACATCGACGGCGAGGTCGTCGACGTCCAGGATTTCGAGCCGCCCGCGCTCCCTCGGTGACGCAGCTGCTTATCCGGGGCCGGATACACAGCCCGGCCCACCCCGACGCCACCGCGATGGCCGTCCGCGACGGTGTTGTCGCGTGGCTGGGCAGCGACGACGTCGGACGCGCTCAGTTCCGCGACGCCGAGATCATCGACCTGGATGGCGCGTTCGTCGCGCCGGCGTTCGTCGACAGCCATGTCCATATGACCGCCACCGGCCTGACGTTGACGGGTCTGGACCTGCGCGCCGCCACCTCGCGGCAGCACTGCCTCCAGCTCCTCAGCGACTACGCCCGCGCACACCCCGACGGGCCGATCTGGGCGCACGGGTGGGATGAGTCGGCGTGGCCGCAGCCGCTCGCTCCGACCACCGACGACGTCGACGCCACCGTCGGTGACCGGCCCGCCTACCTGGCCCGCGTCGACGTGCACTCGGCGGTCGTCTCCACGGCGCTGCGCCGCATGGCGCCAAACCTGAACGGCTGCAATGGCTTTCACCCGCAGCACCCGGTCACCGCCGACGCGCATCACGACGTGCGCGCCGCCGCGCGCAGCCTGGTCCTCAGAGATCAGCGGACCCAGGCTCGGGTCGCCGCACTAGATGCCGCGGCCGCACTGGGCATCGTCGCCGTGCACGAGTGCGCGGGGCCCGACATCGGTGGACTCGACGACTGGCAGGAGCTGCGCGGCACCGACCACGGCGTCGACGTCGTCGGCTACTGGGGCCAGGCCGTCACGACCGCCGACGAAGCCACCGACCTCCTCGCCAGCACCGGAGCCCGCGGCTTGGCCGGCGACCTGTTCGTCGACGGCGCGCTCGGGTCCCGCACCGCCTGGCTCAGCGAGGCGTACGCAGACGCCGGGCACTGCGGCCACAGCTACCTGGACCCCGAAGCGATCACCGCCCATGTGCTCGCGTGCACCGAGGTCGGCATCGCGGCCGGCTTCCACGTGATCGGCGACGCCGCGGTCACCGCGGTCGTCGACGCGTTCGCCGCCGTCGTCGACCGATGTGGCGTCGCCGCGGTCTCCCGGTGCGGACACCGCCTGGAACACCTCGAGATGGTCAGCGACGAGCAGGCCCACCGGTTGGGTTCGTGGGGCGTGATCGCCAGCGTGCAGCCGAACTTCGACGCGTTGTGGGGCGGCGACGCCGGCATGTACGCCCGTCGACTGGGCGCCGTGCGAGGGCGCCGATTGAACCCGCTGGCGCTGTTAGCATCGTCGGGCGTGCCCCTCGCCTTCGGCTCCGACACCCCGGTGACCAGCATGAACCCGTGGGCGACCGTGCGGGCAGCTACACACCACCGAACGCCCGGCAGCGCCGTCTCGGTGCGCGCGGCGTTCGTGGCGGCCACCCGCGGCGGCTGGCGCGCGGCGGGGGTGCGCGACGGCGTCGCCGGAACGCTGGTGCCCGGTGCGCCCGCGTCGTACGCGGTCTGGGACGCCGGGCCGCTGGCCGTGAACGCGCCGTCCGATGCGGTGCAGCGATGGTCCACGGACCCGAGGTCGCGGGTGCCTGCGCTGCCACGGCTGGACGACGCCGATCCGCTGCCGCGGTGCCTGCGCACCGTGCACCGCGGTGAGGTCATCCATGGCTGACGCTGCCACCGAGACGAAGGTCGCTCGGCTGGGCCGCGGCATCCTCGACCGACTGCCCGAGATGGGCGTGACGATCGCCGCGGGCATTTTGCTGTGCGTGAGCTACCCGCCGTTCGGCTGGTGGTACTGCGCGGTCGTCGCGTTCGCGGTGCTGGCGTGGGTGCTGCTGCGCGAATCGACATCGCTTCTCGGCGGGTTGGGCTACGGCTTCTTGTTCGGTCTTGCGTTCTACATCCCGCTGCTGCCGTGGACGGGCGAACTCGTCGGCACCTTTCCGTGGCTGGCGCTCGCCGCCCTGCAAGCGGTCTTTCCCGCGGCGTTCGGTGTAGCCGCCGTCGCCGTCAGGCGGCTGCGCGGCTGGCCGATCTGGTTCGCCGCGTTGTGGGTCGCGGCGGAATGGCTGAAATCGAGCGTGCCGTTTGGCGGATTCCCTTGGGGCGTCGTGGCTTTCGGGCAGACCGGCGGCCCGATGCTGCCGCTGGTGCGGCTGGGCGGAGTGCCGCTGCTGTCGTTCGCGGTCACGCTGCTCGGCTTCAGCGTGACCGCGCTTGTGCTGGAGTTCGTGCACTGGTGGGGAAACCGCGGCGACACCCCTCCGCGCGTCGTGCTGCCTGGCGCGTGCATCGCCGTGGTGCTGTTCGCGATCGCGGCGACGTGGCCCGGGGTGCGCCAGTCGGGCACAGGCGCAGGCAACGACCCCGTCATCAACGTCGCCGCGATCCAGGGCAACGTGCCTCGGCTGGGCCTGGACTTCAACGCCCAGCGGCGTGCGGTGCTGGACTACCACGTCCGCGAAACCCTCCATCTCGCCGACGACGTGCGGGCAGGACGCGCCGCGCAACCGCAGCTGGTCATCTGGCCGGAGAACTCGTCGGACGTCGACCCGCTCCGCAATCCTGATGCAGCGCAACAGATTTCTACTGCCGCAGCCGCGATCCGCGCCCCGATTCTGGTTGGCGCGGTGCTGCAGAGTCCCGACTACTCGGCGGACAACCCGGCGGCGACGAACACGGTGATCGTCTGGGATCCGGCGCGCGGGCCGGGTGAACGTCATGACAAACAGATCGTGCAGCCGTTCGGCGAGTACCTGCCGTGGCGGGGGCTGTTCTCGCATCTGTCGCCGTACGCCGAGCGGGCGGGGTACTTCGTGCCGGTCGACGGGGACGGCGTGGTGCACGCGGCGGGGGTGCCGGTCGGGGTGACGACGTGCTGGGAGGTGATCTTCGACCGCGCCGCCCGCGAGTCCGTCGTCAACGGCGCCCAGCTGCTGGCTGTGCCGACCAACAACGCGTTGTTCGGGCAGTCGATGAGCGAACAGCAACTGGCGTTCGCGAAAGTGCGGGCGGTGGAGCACGACCGCTACGCCGTTGTGGCGGGAACCACAGGGATCAGCGCGATCATTGCCCCCGACGGTCACGAGGTGGCGCGCACGAACTTCTTCGAGCCCGCTTACCTGGACAAACAGGTGCACTTGAAGACGGATGTGACGCCTGCCACCCGGTGGGGACCGATCGTTGCCTGGGTGTTGATCGGAATCGGTGGCGCCGCTCTGGTCGTCGCGATACTGCACAATGGATGGTTCAGCCGTCGGCTCAGGTCGCGCGGCACAGACAAAGGAGCCACATGACGACCCCAGGGGGTGGAGCGCAGCGACCGGGGGAAAGCGCCGGGCCGGCTGGCGATCGGCCAAGCCGGCGCACGCTGGCGATCATTCCCACCTATAACGAACGCGAGAATCTGCCGCTGATTGTGCAGCGGCTGCAGAACGCGTTACCGGACGCGCACATCCTCGTCGTCGACGACGGCAGCCCCGACGGCACCGGAGAACTCGCCGATCAGCTCGCGTCGGCCGATCCCGACCGGATCCACGTCATGCACCGCACCGCCAAGGACGGGCTCGGCGCGGCGTACCTTGCGGGCTTCGCGTGGGGGTTGAGCCGCCAGTACGACGTGCTCGTCGAGATGGACGCCGACGGCAGCCACGCGCCCGAGCAGCTGTCACGTCTGCTCGACGCCGTCGACGCCGGAGCCGATCTCGCGATCGGTTCGCGCTACGTGCCGGGCGGAGAGGTGCGCAATTGGCCGTGGCGGCGACTGGTGCTGTCGCGCACCGCGAACTGGTACTCGCGCACGCTGCTGGGCGCCCGGGTCAACGACATCACCGCCGGCTACCGCGCCTATCGGCGTGAGGTGCTGGAGAAGATCGACCTGTCCGCGGTCGAGTCGAAGGGCTACTGCTTCCAAATCGACCTGACGTGGCGGACGATCAACAACGGATTCACCGTCGCCGAGGTGCCGATCACGTTCGTCGAGCGGGAACTGGGCGTCTCGAAGATGAGCGGGTCCAACATCCGCGAGGCCATCGTCAAGGTGGCCCAGTGGGGTGTCCGCGGGCGCATGGACCGCTCCCGCGACTCGGCGCCTGCCGAGCGGCGCTAACTCAGCTGCCGCGGCGGCGCTGCCGGATGATGTCCAGCCGCTCCTTGAGCAGCTCGTCGAGCTCCTCGGTCGAACGGCGCTCCAGCAGCATGTCCCAGTGCGTGCGGGGCGGCTTGGTCTTCTTCGGCTCCGGAAGGTCGCCCTCGATCAGCGTGCCCTCCATGCCGTTGCGGCACAGCCAGGTGCCGGGAATCTCGGCGTCGTCGGCGAACGGAACCTCGAATACCTCGCCGTTCTCCGTGCGGTACCGCGCGATCTGACGCGGCGCCAGGTCGTGGTTGCGGTCGGTCTCGTAGCTCACGGCACCAAGCCGGCTGCCTCTCAAGACGCGATCAGCCATCGTCAACACTCTCCATCCACTGCAGGTCCGCGCCCTATTTTTCCAGGTGAAGCTCCAGGTAAAGCAACGCAGGAGGCGCACTGCCAGTTCCCAGGCGCTAGGCGACGCGACCTCCAGGATACCGGGCTTTGGTGGCTAGGCCGTCTAGAGTCGTCAGGCGGTGGATACTCTTGCTCCTCGCGTCCGCGGTGATTCTCTTGCTCCTCGCGTCCGCGGTGCCCGCCGCGTACAGCCGTGCCGATGGTGCGGACGAGACGTCGCCGACGCCGGGATCGGCCGCAGGCGCCAGTACTGCCGCCAGTCGTGCCGCCAACGGGCATACGAGCACCGTGCCGCGGTGAAAGGCACGGCGCTGCCCACCGACGCGGTGGTGCTGTCCGCCGACGAAGCCGCCCGGTTGTCCGACCGGGTGTATCAGCTGCGCTGCGCAGCAGAAGACGTCGCGACCGCGGTCGACGAGGGCGCGGCGAAATCCGAACTGCGAGAGTTGTGCGGGGCACTGCTGGACGCCGCGAAGGCAGCCGACGGCTGGCGCTAGTAAGCGCTATTATCTGCGTATGAATGCAGATAACCAGTCAGGCGGTCTGCCGCTTGCCGACGATCATGCCCATCTCGTCGTCGAGGTGTTCCGGATGCTCGCCGACGCGACGCGCGTGCAGCTGCTGTGGGCGCTGGCCGACGACGAGTTGAGCGTCAACGACCTGGCCGAGCGGATCGGCAAGCCGGGGCCGTCGGTGTCGCAGCATCTGGCGAAGCTTCGGATGGCCCGGCTGGTGCGCACCCGCCGCGAGGGCACACAGGTGTTCTACCGGCTCGAGAACGATCATGTGCGCCAACTGCTCACCGACGCGGTGTACAACGCCGAGCACGCCGCGGGTGGAACTCCGGCGCACCACCGGCGAGGTGCCTGATGGGTGTTGGGCACTCCCACGACCACGCCGACCACGTCGACGACGCGCTCACCACCAGCGCCGCTGGCATCCGCGCCGTCAAGATCAGCCTGCTGGCCCTCGCCGCGACCGCGATCGCGCAGCTCGCGGTCGTCGCGCTGTCCGGGTCCGTCGCATTGTTCGCCGACACCGTGCACAAC
Organism: Mycobacterium sp.; assembly: GCA_036390735.1. Taxonomy (GTDB): domain Bacteria; phylum Actinomycetota; class Actinomycetes; order Mycobacteriales; family Mycobacteriaceae; genus Mycobacterium. Next base: position 14,533 of record DASWBF010000080.1, read on the forward strand.
TTCTCCGACGCGCTGACCGCAGTCCCGCCGTGGATCGCGTTCGCGCTCGGCCGGCGCGCGGCCACTCGGCGCTATCCGTACGGGCTCGGCCGGGCCGAAGACCTGGCCGGCCTGTTCGTCGTCGCGGTGATCGCGGCGTCCGCGCTGGTCGCGGCCGTGCAAGCCGTGCACCGGCTGATCGAGCCGGTATCGCTGAACCACCTGAGCCTGGTCGCGGCGGCCGGCGTCGTCGGTTTCGTCGGCAACGAGCTCGTGGCGATCTACCGCATCCGTGTGGGCACCCGGATCGGCTCGGCGGCCCTGCGCGCCGACGGGCTGCACGCCCGGGTCGATGGGTTGACCTCGCTTGCCGTGGTGCTCGGCGCGGGCGGCGTCGCGGCGGGGTTTCCCGCGGCCGACCCGATCGTGGGCCTGATCATCGCCGTGGTGATCGCCGGTGTGCTGGCCGTTGCCGCGCGTGACGTGTTCCGCCGGCTACTCGACGGCGTGGATCCCGGGCTGATCGACACTGCCTGTGACGTGCTGGCTCGCCAGGACGGCGTTCGGGGCGTGCGCCGGGTGCGGATGCGATGGCTCGGCCACCGACTGGTCGCCGACGCCGAACTCGACATCGACCCGCAGCAGAGCCTGGCCGATGCGCACCGCACTGCCCACGAAGCCGAGCACGCGCTCATTCACGCGGTGCCCAAACTCGCCGAAGCAACGATCCACGCGTACCCGGCGCACCTAGCGGTTAGCAGCTGAACTGCAGCCCGATGTCTGCCGGGGGAGTCACCGGGTCCAGGCAGCCGAACGGCTCGATGCCCGCGTCGCTGTACCGGACCGCCGACTCGTGCGCGTCGGTCGTGCAGTACAGCCCGACCGGGTCTGAACGGCATTGGTACTCACCGAATTTCAGAGTCGAGCCGTACGGAAGCTTCGGCCCGTCACCGTTGACGAACGGGCCCGGGTCGCCGTGCGGACTGCCCACGGACAGCGACTTCCCGTCGAAGTTGACCCAGCCGCCTACCCACGCGGTAGGGAAGTCCGGAGGCCTGGGCGGCGGATTCTTCAGCTGCACCAGGCACATCAATGCGCCCGTGAACTTCGCATACGTCGTGCACCTCGTCTTGCCCGACGGCGTGGTGAACGCGACGTCGTCGCCGAGCTGGGTTTCGGTGCCGTCTCGGGTAGCGGTGTGAAACGCGGCTTCGTCGGCCGGTTCGCCCGCCGCGATCCACGCGGTCACGTCGGCGATCGCCGCGCCCGGCTCCGGCGCGACCGTCGGCACCGGCGCCGACGTCGTTGTGGACTTCGACGGCGAGCTGGGCAGAGGTGTCAACTTGGCCGGCTGGGACTGTCCGCCGACGGTCTCGGAACATCCGGCGACCAGCACCAACGCGGCTAGTATCGCGGCCCAAGAGCGCATCCTGTCACCGTATCCGGCGACGGTTCGATGAGAGCTGAAGCTGGCGGGCGAGTTTCAACCAGCCGAACGCTAGGGGTTCGCTACCTTCAAAGAATGGCCGACGGCACTGTCCGCGTGACCACCACGAGCGGCACTGTCGAGGGTGTGACCCGCAGCGGCGTGACGAAATGGCGGTCGATCCCGTACGCCCGCCCACCTGTGGGGCGGCTGCGATACCGTGCGCCGCAGCCGGCGATCCCGTGGCGCGGGGTTCGCTACTGCCACGACTTCGCGTTCTGCGCGCCTCAGCGCCGCCGCTACACCCTGATCGGGGTCAACAAGTACCAGCCGATGAGCGAGGACTGCCTGACCGTCAACGTCGTCGCACCGGCCAGCCCACCCGCCGAGCCGCTGCCGGTGATGTTTTTCATCCACGGCGGCGGATACATGCTGGGCAGCTCGGCGACACCGCTGTACGACGGCGCGGCGCTTGCCCGCCGCGGCTGCGTGTTCGTGTCAGCGAACTACCGGCTCGGGGCGCTCGGTTGCCTCGATCTGTCGTGGCTGTCGACGCCGGATCACCCGATCGAAAGCAATCTGTTCCTGCGCGACCTCGTGCTCGCGTTGGAGTGGGTGCGCGACAACATCGGCGCCTTCGGCGGCGACCCGGACAGGGTGACGATCTTCGGCGAGAGCGCGGGCGCCCACGCGGTTGCCACCCTGCTGGCAGTTCCCGCCGCCCGCGGGCTGTTCGCGGGTGCGATCTCCGAAAGTCCGGCCAACGGGATGGTGGTACCCGGTGAGGTGGCGCCACGCTTCGCCGCCCAGTTCGTCGAGTTCCTGGGTGTCGAGGAACGCGCCGCCGCCGCCACGCTGATGCAGGCCGAACCGCGGCGGCTGGTGAAGGCTCTCGACCAGCTGCTGACCCACGCGTCCCAGGAGATGTCGGCCGGTTCGTTCGCGATAGGCCCTACCGTCGACGGCGACTACCTGCCGCGCGATCCGTTCATCGCGATGGCCCGCGGTGAAGCCCACCGGGTTCCGGTCATCGTCGGCCACAACGCCGAAGAGTCGCGGCTGTTCACCAGGTGGCTGAAGCTGCTGCCCACCACCGAGCACATGCTCGAGCGGCTGCTCGCCGGCATCGATCCCGCGTCCCGCGAACGCATTCAGATCGCCTACCCCGGCTATCCGCACCCCGACGAGTGCATGCGGCTGTCCGCCGACATGTTCTTCGCGTCGGCGGCGTGGCGTATCGCCGAGGCGCACAGCAAGCACGCGCCGACCTACATGTACCGCTACGACTACGCGCCGCGCACGCTGACGTGGAGCGGACTGGGCGCCACCCACGCGATGGAGCTGCTCGCGGTGTTCGACATCTACCGCACCCGGCTGGGGTCGCTGCTGACGGTGGCCGCCGATCAGCGGTCGGCGCTACGGGTGAGCAACAACATCCAGTCGCGCTGGCGCCGCTTCAGCAGGACCGGTGTGCCCGGGACGGGCTGGCCCACCTACGACCACGACCGCGCGGTCCTGGTGTTCGACAAGCACTCGCGGGTCGAATACGACCCGCATCCGGCCCGCCGCGAGGCGTGGGAGAACTTCAGCCTGGTGCGCTGACCGTAAGGTCAGCGTCATGGCCGACACCGCGCCCCAGGCACCCTTCGGCAACTACCAGTACGAGGTCTACCTCAAGGGGATGGCCGGCCAGGCGCCGGACTTCCCGATGAGCTGGACGGAGCTCGAAGTGCAGGCGTCCGCGGCGATGGACGCCGGCGCCAACGGCTACGTGTTCGGCAGCGCGGGCACCGAGGACACCGAGCGGGAGAACAGGGCCGCCTTCACACGGCACCGGATCGTGCCGCGGATGCTGCGCGACGTGTCGACGCGCGACCTTCGCACCGAGATGTTCGGAGTCCAGCACGCGGCGCCGGTGCTGTTGGCGCCCGTCGGCGTGCAGTCGATCGTGCATCCCGACGGAGAGCTCGCCGCCGCGCGCGGTGCCGCCGAGGCGGGCATCGGATTCGTCGCGTCGACGGCGTCGTCGTATTCGATGGAGGACATCGCGGCGGCCGGCGGCGACGTGCCGCGCTGGTATCAGCTGTACTGGCCCAAGGACCCCGACCTCACCGCAAGCTTTGTCGCACGCGCCGAGGCGGCCGGCTACGGAGCACTCGTCGTGACGCTGGACACCGGCCTGCTGGCGTGGCGTCCGCGAGACTTGCAGACCGCTTACCTGCCTTTCCTGCAGTCGGTGGGTATTGCAAACTACTTGTCCGACCCGGTTTTTCGCGCCGCGCTGCAGAAGTCCCCCGAGGACGACCCGACGGCCGCGGTTCTGCAATTCGTCGGCGTGTTCAGCAATCCGGCCATGGGCTGGGGTGACTTGGCTGCGCTGCGGGAGCTGACCGACATGCCGATCGTGCTGAAAGGCATCCTGCATTCCGACGATGCGCGGCTGGCCCGCGACCACGGCGTGCAGGGCGTGGTGGTGTCAAACCACGGCGGCAGGCAGGTCGACGGCGCGATCGCGGCGCTCGACGCGCTGCCCGACGTGGTCGACGCCGTGGGCGACGAGCTCACCGTGCTGTTCGACAGCGGGATACGGTCGGGCGCCGACGTCGTCAAGGCGCTCGCGCTGGGCGCGCGCGCCGTGCTGTTGGGCCGCCCGTATCTGTGGGGGATGGCACTGCGCGGTGCCGACGGCGTCGCCCAGGTGGTGCGCAACCTGCTGTCGGAACTCGATCTGACACTGGCACTTTCGGGACACGCGTCACCCCGCACGCTCAATCGGGAGGTGTTGCGCAACCGAGGCGCTTAGGGTCTAGCTCATGCGAGCCGCCGATTTGAGCGCCGAGTGGTTGAGCGCTCAGCTGAACTTGCCGGTGTCGTCGTTCGAGACGGACCGCATCGGCACCGGCCAGATGAGCGAGTGCTATCGAGTCGTGCCTCACTACGGCGGCGACACTATGGGGCCATCGTCGGTCGTGTTGAAGGTCGCCGCGTCGGATCCGGCGAGCCGTCAAACCGGTTTCGCGCTTGGCCTTTACGAACGCGAGGTGAGGTTCTACGCCGAAGTGGCTCCGCGACTCGTCGGACCGATCGCGCCCTGTTATCACGCCTCGTTCGACGCGGACGCGGGGACTTTCGCGCTGCTTCTCGGCGACGCGGGGCCCGCGGAGGTCGGCGACGAGATCGAGGGCACCTCGGTGGAGCGTGCCCGGCTGGCGGTCTCCGAACTGGGCCGCCTGCACGGATCCGCCATCGCTGACCCGACATTGGCCGGCGCGGCGTGGCTCAACCGCGAGTCGCCGGTCAGCCAAGCATTGCTGACCCAGCTCTACGCCGGATTCACTGAGCGGTATGCAGATCGGATCGCGGCGCG